>CANBZE010000124.1 GCA_947373775.1 Alphaproteobacteria bacterium | reverse complement strand
GTCCCCTTCGACCAGATCAATGCCGCCAATTTCAGCCGGCTGGAAGTGGCGTGGCGGTTCAAAACCGAAAATCTGGGACCGCGCCCGGAGTATCAGTATGAATGCACCCCCCTGATGGTCGGCGGCTGGATCTATGCCACCGCCGGTTCGCGCCGCGCGGTGGCATGTCTCAATGCCGCGACGGGCGAACTGAAATGGGTTTACAGTCTGGATGAAGGCCAGCGCGGCAGGAACGCGCCGCGCCAGCTCTCCGGACGCGGCTGCGCCTATTGGAGCGACGGCAAAGGCGATGACCGCATCCTGTATGTCACGCCGGGTTACCAGATGGTCGCGCTGGATGCCCATACCGGCCAGCCGGTCAAGGCGTTCGGGGAAAATGGCATCGTCGATCTCAAGCGCAACGACGATCAGGATATGGACCTGGTCACCGCCGATATCGGCTTGCACGCCACGCCGCTGGTGGCGAGCAACACGGTGGTGGTGGGCGCGGCGCATCTGGCGGGCAACGTCCCCAGCCATCGCGCCAATGTGAAAGGCTATGTGCGCGGCTTCGACGTGCGCACCGGCCAGCGCAAATGGATTTTCCATACCATCCCGCGCAAGGGCGAGTTCGGCTATGACAGCTGGGTGCATCCCGGCGAAGCCGAGCAGGCCGGCAATACCGGATGCTGGTCGCAGCTTTCCGCCGACCTGGAGCTGGGGCTGGTCTATCTGCCGATCGAGCTTCCCACCGGCGACTTTGTCGGCATCTATCGTGCCGGCGCGGCGCTGTACGGGGAAGCGCTGGTGGCGGTGGATATCGAGACCGGCCAGCGCCGCTGGCACTACCAGACCGTGCATCATGGCCTTTGGGATCGCGACTTGCCCTGCGCGGCCATCCTCTGCGACATTCCCCATGGCGGCAAAACCGTCAAGGCGCTGGCACTGCCCAGCAAGCAGGGCTTTGTCTACGTGCTGAACCGCGAAACCGGCGCGCCTATCTGGCCGATTCCGGAAAAACCCGCGCCCCGCGGCAATGTCCCGGGCGAATGGTATTCGCCGACCCAGCCGATCCCGTCCAGGCCGCCGCCCTTTGAAACACAGAGCATCAATGCCGATACGGTCATCGATTTCACGCCGGCGCTTCATGCGGAAGCGCTGGAACTGATCTCCCATTACAGCGTGGGCGGCGTGTATCACCCGCCGATGACCGGCTCGCTGGATGGAAAGTGGGGGGCGCTGTTCACGCCGGCGTCCCAGGGCGGCATCAACTGGCCGGGCGGCTGCTACGATCCGGAAACGCACAAGGTCTTTGTGTTTTCCCAGACCACGGTGCAATCCGATACCATCGTTCCTGTTACCGATCCGTCGGTGTCCGATTTTGCCTATGTGCACGGCCTGCCCGGCGCAACGATACGGCGTAACGCGGCCATGGGGGGCGAAGGTTACGGCCCGCCGCCCGCGGTCATGCCGGGTGCCGACGGAAAGCCGCGTCCCGGCGCCGTCACAGTTCAGGGCCTGCCTCTGATGAAACCGCCTTATGGCCGCATCACCGCCATCGACCTGAATAAGGGCGACATCGCCTGGCAAATCGCGCATGGCGAGACGCCCGACGCCATCAAGAACCATCCCGCGCTTAAGGGCGTGAAGATACCGCGTACCGGACGGCCCGGGCTTCTGGGACCGATGGTGACAAAGTCGCTGGTAATTTGCGGCGAATCCGGATTCGCGATCACCCCATCCGGCGCGCGGGGCGCCATGCTGCGCGCCTATGACAAAGAGAATGGCGAAGAAAAAGGCGCGGTCTATCTCCCCGCTCCCCAGACCGGTTCACCCATGAGCTACATGCTGGGCGGGCGGCAATATATCGTGCTGGCGATCGGCGGCGGCAGCTATAGCGCCGAACTGGTGGCGTTCCGTCTGCCCCGGGCGTGATCCTTGATACGATCGGCTGCTGAGACTATTGGGATAAGCCAACCGCAAGTGGGAGGAATGGGCCATGGTTTCACGGTCAGCCTTAGGCTTAGCACTTAGCACGTCGCTGTTGTTGTTCGCGAGCCCGGCAGATGCTGCACGCGCCTATATTGGCACCTACACGCCGGAGCCCACCGCGCGTGGGGCCAATCACGGCGAAGGTATTTATCTGGTGGATGTGGACGCGAGTGGCGTGCCTTCAAATCCGCGACTAGTGGCCAAGAGCCTGTCGCCGTCCTGGCTAGCGTTGTCAGCGGACCACAAGTTTCTTTATGCGAACAGTGAAGTTCTGAGCTACGCAAACGAACGAAGCGGTTCGCTCAGCGCCTATAGCGTGAATTCCGACGGCACATTGAGACCCGTTAACAGTATCACGTCCAGTGGTGCGGGACCGGCCTATATCAGCGTTCACCCTTCGGGAAAATTCCTACTGGTGGCGAATTACTATGGCGGCTCATCGCCCAAGGGCGGCAGCTTTGTGGTTGTCCGCATCAATGCCGATGGTAGCCTAGGTGAGATGACGGATATGGTGCGCCCCACGGGTCCGCGGGGTCCCGACGCTGCCACCGACAATGTGCCCGGACAGTTTGCACCCAGCAGCCATGAAACGTCGCGCGGGCATATGATTGCTCCCGACCCCAGCGGCAACTATGTGATCGGCGACGACGCCGGACTGGACCAGATTTTTGTCTGGACACTAGATGCCAGCGGAAAGTTGGACGAATTTTCAAGCGCCAAATCTTTGCCCGGTTCGGCGCCGCGCCATTTTGTATTTTCGCCCGACGGCAAACGGCTCTATCAGCTGCAGGAGCAGGATTCGCGACTGGCAGTCTACAATTTTAGCGGTGGTAAACTGACCCAGCTTGGGCCGACGGTCTCGACGCTGCCTGACGGCTTTGCCGGCAGCAGTACAGGATCGGAACTGTTGATCTCGCGGGACGGTCGCAATCTCTATGCCGCCAATCGCACCCAGGATTCCATCGCAGTGTTCCGCACCGGCGCGCAGGGCGTGACGAAAATCGCCAATGTGCATACGCAGTCCGACCATCCGCGTAGCCTGACGCTAGATCCATCGGGTCGCTTTCTTTATTCGATGAATCAGCGCGGCGACAATATCACTACCTTCCGGATTGGAGCCGATGGCGTCCCAAAATTCACCGGAAAATACATGCCGTTGGGCAGTCCCACCGTGATGGTTTTTTTGCCACCATGAATTATTCCGCTAGCGTCGCATGGCAGCACCACAGGACTACTCTATGACCGCTTTGCGCCATGAGCGGACATAGTCTGCTCTGCACAATAGCGAAGATAAACCGAAGGCTCGCGGCTATCCGCGCCAATGCCTGTACATTAGAGTAAGCGACGCGGGGTCGGCAGTAACTCTGGCTCATATGGGGGCGGCTATGCAGGATCGACGCGCACTTCTGAAGACGTTAGGGGCGGCAGCGGTCCTCGCACCGATTGGGCCTCAGGCGGCCCGAGCGGTCGCGCCCCGCCGCGAATGGCGGATCGGCGGAAATCGGGTGAAGACCGTCGACATCCACGCCCATATCGCCCCCGACATCTCTTCGGTGATCGGCGGCACGCCCTTCCAAGCGCGCAGTCAGGCAAATCGGCAAATAGGCAGAGAGATCGATGCCGCCCGCATCGCACGGATGGACAGCCAGGGCATCGACGTGCAGGTCCTGAGCGTCAACCCCTACTGGTACGACATGGACCGGGAACTGGCGCGGCGGTTCATCGACGAGCAGAATGCAAAATTGGCCGAGATCACCCAAGGTTACCCCGCTCGCTTCTATGCCATGGCGACGGTGGCCATGCAGTACCCCGACCTTGCCGTATCGCAGCTGGAGGATGCCGTGAAGCGGCCCGGCCTACGCGGTGTCTCTCTGGGCTGCACCATCGCCGGTGAAGAACTGGCCTCACCCCGCTTTGATCGATTTTGGAGCAAATGCCAGGACTTGGACGCCATGGTTTTCCTGCATCCCATGGACAGCGCGGTCGTCACTGGTGTGGCCAAGCGCACGCAAGGGGCTGGTTCGCTGGTCAACGTGATCGGCAACCCGCTGGAGACCACCATCGCCCTGTCACACATGATTTTCGAGGGTACCTTTGACCGCTTCCCGAGCCTGCGGATTTGTGGCCCCCACGGTGGCGGTTACCTGCCTTCCTACGTAGACCGATCCGATTGGGGATGCACTGCCAACCCGCAAACCTGCCTTCAGAGCGATCCAGTACTGAAGAAGAAGCCCAGCGAATACATGAAGCAAATTTACGTTGACTCCCTAGTCTTCACTCCCGAAGCCACCCGGCACCTGGCGGCTGTGGTTGGTCCCCGCCGGATGATGATCGGTACCGACTCTCCTATTCCGTGGGTTCAGTCTCCTGTTGAAACGGTGCTGGCTACGCCGGGCCTCAGCAACGACGACAAAATTGCGATCCTTGGGGGCACCGCCTGCAGGTTGCTTAACATCCCGATCTGAAAACGCGACTTTATGACGACCTGCATCCGCCGCTGGCTCAGGTCGTGGTGAGGTGGTATAATTTCGGCCGTGTCAACAGCAGCGTTCGCATGTCGCCCGCCATGGCCGCGCATATTACGGAACGGCTGCTTTGGGACATCGGCGACATCGTGAGGCTGACCGAAGATTGGGAGGCACAGACATGAACGGCATCCTGGCCATCACCATTTCCGCGCTAATGCTATCGGCACCCGCCTTCGCGGATACAGTTCCCAAAGGAGCAATAATATTTGCATACCAGCCTGTCGGGAACGGCGATCCAAAGGCCGTTACCTGTTGGGCGTGGCGGACAACCCCTCCGGTACGGGGCTTGCGGTGCGCGCGCAATTCCTACTGGGCGCGATTGAACGCGGGATCTAACGGTGGAGATCTGGGCGGCAACTCGGGCATACCAGGGGGCGCCATGTCGCCTGGTGCGGCGGGTGGTGCGATCGTCGGGCGCAACTGACCACAACCCTACGTCAAACTGCACCAGTGCCCGTGGACGCCGCTCGATCATCGGCACTGGTTCAGTTTGACCTAGGGTTAGTGTGGTTGGGAAAGATTGCCACTCGGCATCCCATCACCGGCATATGGCCCTAGGGCAGAGCCACTAAAGGAGGCAAAGTCCGCAGTGACGCTGCGCGCCCTTTGCGGCTTGCAGCCACAATCCGCCAAAAACTTCCATTGAATTTCTTTGGCCCTCGACTTGACCTGGCGGTCCGTGACGCGATGGGCGTCCCAGTCTGCCGCGAGTGCCCGCATGTCCGCAGCGTAGACTTCAAATGCATCCATCTTCGTCAAAGCGATGGCCTTGGCAAAGCCGCGCTCGGCAGTCGATTCGCAGGCTTCCCACTCGGAATAGGTCTTAAATTCTTTTGCTTCCCATTTGGTTTTGCAAGCGACAGCCTCTTGGTGCAGGCTGGCGGCAGCCTTTGGCATGGCCAATTTGTTGTAGGTGTCCGCGCAACCTGCCAGCAATAGCGCGGAAATGGTGATTGTCAGGATGCGGCTCACGGTTGTGCCTCCCAATCTTCGATCAGCCTCACGATGTCGCCAATGTCCCAAAGCCGTTCCGTAAGATGCGCGGCCTTAGCGGGCGACATGCGAACGCTGCTGTTGATACGGACAATTTATACCACCTCACCACGACCTGATTCAGCAGCGGATGCCGGGGGTATCCGGCGCATCACGTTAGAATGTTGCGAGCATAAAGAAACGACTTAAAGCCTGAATCTGCTCTGACGATATCGTCTATGATGACGTCAAAAAAATCATCCAGCAGCGCCCTATCGATCGCTTTTTGACCGGTGGTCGCGTCATGGATAATTTCATTCAGTCGTGTTGCGCAGTGTTCGTGATGAATTCTATGTTGGGCCAGATTAGGAAACTTGAGAAAAGCCATTTCCTGCTCTTCGTGTCGAAAGTGGATCACTAGCGCTTCGCGCAAGTCCGACAACAACTGTTGAACCGAATGATCTTTGTCGCTTCGCTTCAAGCGAAGCGCCTGCAAGATAGCATTTAGAATTTCGATCAGCCCTTCGTGTTCGGTATCGATATTTTTGTATGGAATCGATAACGATGAAGGTACGGCGTAATCTTTGCCTATAATCCATCTCCTGATGAAATTATGCTTTTCGTCTTGGAGCAGTGCCTGATGCTAGGGTTTAAACGTCCCCATCATCAGATGACAGCAATGATCGGACAAGCACCTTGATAGAACACTTGCGCTATG
>CANBZE010000123.1 GCA_947373775.1 Alphaproteobacteria bacterium | reverse complement strand
AATTGCAGAAGCGTTCCATTCGCTGGTTGCTGAAGGAAATCTAGGTCCGGTGGAGTTGCGTCAGTTATTCGAACAGGGTCTGGGGCTTCACCGCGCCGGCCGGCTGGACCAGGCCGAGGCGACGTATCGCCAGGTGCTGCGCGCCGATGCCAGCAATTTTCCTGCGCTGCACATGCTGGGCTATCTCAAGGCGCAGCAGGGACGCTATGACGACGCCATCGCCCTGCTGAACAAGGCCCTGAAGAAAAATCCGGGCGATGCCGCGGCGCTCGGCCATTACGCCCATGCCCTGATGGCCGCCCAGCGCCTGAACGAAGCGCTGAGCGCCTTCGACCGGGTGCTGGCGGGACAGCCGGGCAATTTCGAGGCGCTGTACAATCGCGGCGTCATCCTGTCCCAGATGCAGCGGCCCGCCGAAGCGATCGCGGCGCTGGACCACGCGCTGGCGCTGCAGCCCAACATTGCGCTGTTGCATTTCAACCGCGGCGTGGTGCTGGGCGCGCTGCAACGTCACCGCGAAGCGCTGGAAAGCTATGACCGCGCCGTGGCGCTGGACCCGGCCTCGGCTCCGGCGCTGGCCAACCGCGTCATGGCGGCGTTGAACTTGTGTGACTGGGACCGGGTGGCCCAGATGACGCAGGACGGATCGATCCAGTTTGCGCCGCCGCTGACCTTGTTGGGCGCCAGCGGCGACAAGCAGTTGCAGCTGGCACGCGCTGCCACCATCGCAGGCGAAATGGCGCCCAGGCCCGTGCCGCCGCTGTGGACCGGCGAGAATTACCGCCATGACCGCCTCCGGGTTGCCTATCTTTCTGCCGACATGCGCGAGCATGCGGTGGCCTTCCAGCTGGCGCCGGTGATCGAACGTCATGACCGCGCGCGTTTCCAGGTGATCGGCATTTCCACCGGCCTCAGCGACGACAGCGCCATCCGCGCCCGCCTTGTTGAAGGCTTTGACCGTTTCCACGATTTCGGTGCCCTGAACAGCGACGAGATCGCCCGCCGGCTGCGCGAAATGGAGATCGATATCGCCATCGACCTGGGAGGACATACCGGCTTTTCGCGCCTGCAGATATTCGCCCATCGCTTCGCGCCGGTGCAGGCCAGCTGGCTGGGCTATGCCGGCACGACGGGCGCACCGTTCATCGACTATCTGATCGCCGACGCGGTGGTGGCGCCGTTTAAGCACCAGCCCTTTTACAGCGAGCAGTTGGTGCATTTGCCCGGCAGCTTTTTTCCCGCAGCCCGGGGCTCCGCAGGCACACACCCCAGCCGCGCGGAAGCGGGCCTGCCGCCGGACGGCTTTGTCTTTTGCTGCTTCAACATGGCCTGGAAGATCACCCAGCCGGTGTTCGATGTCTGGATGCGGCTGCTGGCGGCGGTGCCGGGCAGCGTGCTGTGGCTCAAGCACCCTGCTCCCGACACACGCGCCACCCTGGAACGCGAAGCGGCAGCACGCGGCATCGATCCGGCGCGGCTGGTCTATGCCGATGATGCGCCGCTGGAGGTGCACCTGGCGCGTCATGCGCTGGCGGACCTGTTCCTGGATACCCTGCCCTATAATGCCCACGCCACCGCTGCCGACGCGCTGGGCGCCGGCCTGCCGGTGCTGACCTGTGCCGGCGATGCCTTTGCCGGCCGGGTCGCCGCCAGCCTGTTGCGGGCCGCGGGACTGGCCGAACTGGTGACGGAAAATCTGGCCGATTACGAAGCCCGCGCCCTGGAACTGGCGCAGAACCCTGCGCAATTGCAGACGCTGAAAGATCGGCTGGCGGGAGCCACCGCGCCGCTGTTCGATACCGCCCGCTTCACCCAGGGGCTGGAAGCGGCTTACGCGACCATGTCCGAAAGGCGCGGGGCACCGCCCAAAAGCTTCAGCGTGTGATCTTGGCCGACATTTCACTGGGCGAAAGCGTCCGGCGGCCCACCAGGCCCTTCCAGAAATCCCAATAGTCGCGCAGCAGGTCGGGCATCACCCAGAAACCCTGGGCGTAGGGCGTATCCACGCCGACGGCGACATTGCGGTCGCGGCATTCGCTCCAGCCGCCGAACAAATGATCCCAGATGGGAGACATTCCGAAGAAGCCGGTGGGCGTGCTCATATCCAGCTTGTGATGCAGGCGGTGATGCAGCGGCGACTGGATGACATAACGGCCCACCCAGCCAAAGCCGGTTTCCATGCGCGAATGGATCAGGAAGCCCAGCACCGAAGTAACGACATTGACCCAGATCATGGCCTCAGGCGTTGCGCCCAGCAGCGGCATGGGGATGTTGATGGAGACGATGCCGACAAAGCCGGCTGGATGGATGCGCCCGCCATTGATGACGCAGAAATCTTCGGCCGCGTGATGATAGCGGTGCAGCGGCCAGAACAATTTTGTGTGGCCGACCCGGTGCGCCCAATAGTCGAAAAAGGAATAGGCATAGAAATAGACGATCACCTGGAGCCACAGCGGCAGGACGGTGGGATCGATGGCAAAGCCGGTGCGGGCAGCGATAAAGTCGCGCAGCGCCACGCCCGAGATGATCGACAGGCCCAGCATCAACACCTTGCCGATCATGCCGTTCAGATGCAGCTGCTCCATCAGGAAGAAGGAGATGTCGGTCTTCATCGATTCGGTGGGCGCCAGCAGGGCGCGCGCTGAGGATTGGCGCCAGCCGACCACGACGCATTCGATCCAGAAGGCGGATGGCAGGATCAGCAGGAGGATGGAGCCGGTGCTGAGAATCTTGTCATGGATATGCTTAAGGATGAAAGCATGGCCGGCCAGGTGCAGCGGGATCTGGTCCGGCAGGCGTGCCGAAATGGCGACCCACGCAGCCGCCAGCGTCCCAACATAGGCCAGCAGGCCGGCCAGGATGAGAAGGCGTGGCGCATAAGAAGGAAGCGAAAACCGCGCTTCCCCGCTATCGGCGGCAATGGACATGGCAAAATGATCCGGACACTCAGGTCCGGATCATTCATGGCTCATGCCATTAACCTTTGGGGTCAGCGGTCGCGATAAGGACGGCCGCAACGGCGCTCATAGGAACCACGGTCGTTCTTCCAGGCCGGATCGCCCAGGTTGAGATCGCAGGGATCGGTAGCCGCACCGACGACAGCGCCGGCGCCGGCACCGACGGCAGCGCCAAGGCCGGGATTACCCGCCATGGCACCGATGGCCGCGCCACCAGCCGCGCCGATCAGTGCGCCACTGGCAGCCCGGTCACCCGGATTCGTGCCGCAACCCGCAAGGGTGACGGCGGCGGCAAGTCCAACAATCAGCATGGTTGTGCGCATGTTCGTGCTCCTTGTGTTAGAGCCAAAACGCTCAAGCGACGCGCAACGTTCCAGTCCGCTGGCAACATAGTTTTCAGCACCAACATTAAAGTCGCGCTGCGCTGTCGCGCAGGCGCTTGCTACGAAGCTTTGCGACATTTGGGCGAAATCGTGGCGAAGCCCGCGAACGCCAAAGCCTTTAGCCCTGTTGCATGTCTTGGGGACCTTAGCTGATGCCGCCTGCGTTGCATGCGCCTGTTACCTGGCTGGCATCCTATCCCCGTTCCGGCAACACCCTGCTGCGCACCATCCTGAAACGCTGCTTCGGCCAGGCCAGCCAATCCATTTATGACGATGCCGATCTTTCGGATCCCGAATTGTCTTCGCTGGTGGGTCACGAAACGGTGGGCACCGACGCGCAAGCCTTCATCGCCCGCGCCAAGCGGGCCGGCCGCAATCTGTATGTAAAGACTCATGAAATGCCGCCGGCGGACAAGCATCCGTCCATCTATGTGGTGCGCGACGGCCGCTCAGCGGTCGTGAGCCATGCCCATTATGTCCGCGAGATATTGGGGCGCGACATCACTCTGGCCGAAGTGATCGAAGGCAAGGCCGGTCATTTCTGGTCACGGCATGTGCGCGCCTGGACACCCCGCCCGCATACCTTGCTGGTCCGCTACGAGGACCTGGCGGCGGGGAATGCGGCAACCTTGAAGACCATCTCGGGCTTCATCGGCAAGCCGCAGCTCCACGAATTCGACATTTCCTTCGAGGCGCTGCACGCGATCAGCCCGGCCTTTTTCCGCAGCGGCTCGGATTCGGCGAACATCCTGGAAATGAACGGCGAGGCGCAGCGCCTGTTCGAGCGGCTGCATGGCGAAACCTTGCGCGTCCTGGGCTATGGCCGCGAGCGCGGCCATGAAGCCGGCGCCGGCGCCAATGCGTAAGCCCTTTTAGATGTCCTGCAGACGCGTCGAGGAATCGCCGAACTTGTCCTGCTTGATGCCGAAGCGGTCCATCAGCGACAGGTACAGGCTGCACATCTTGCGATTGTCGTCGCCCGCGTTCATGTAGTTCAGCGAACGACCGGTCTTGAGCGTGCCGCCCAGCCCGCCCGCCAGCAGCAGCGGCAGGTGCGAGTTGTCGTGCTTGCGGCCCACGAACATGTTGGACATGAACATCAGGCAGCTATTGTCCAGCACGGTGCCGTTGCCTTCCTTCATGCTGTCCAGCTTGGACGCCAGATAGGCGTACTGGCCGACATGGAAGTGGGCGATGCGCTCGTAATTGTCCGACGCATTGTCATGGCTGGCGGCGTGATGGCCTTCCTTCACGTCCAGGAAGGGATAGTACATCGCCGACAGGTCGCGGCTGATGATCAGCGAAGCGACGCGGGTCTTGTTGGTCTGGAAGGCGATGGCGATGATGTCGCACATCAGCCTGGCATGCTCGCGCAGGTCTTCGGGCAAGCCGTTGTTGGGTCGGTCCATCGCGGCCAGCACGGTGTTCTTGGCCTTGGCGGTTTCGTTGGCGGTTTCCCCGGCCTTGCGCATCAATTCGACGCGCTTTTCGACTTCGCGCACGCTGGTGAGATATTCGTCCAGCTTGCCGCGGTCGGTGCTGCTGATCTTGCGCGACAGGTCCTGGGCGCGGTCCTTGACGCGGTCCAGCACGCTGACATTCAGCAGGCTGCCGCGATTGTCGAACAGATTGTCCCAGGCCTGGGCGGGATAGACTTCCACCGGCACCGGCGAATCCGGCGTCTGCCAGGAAAGATGCGACGAGTAGGCGAGCGAGAAATTGGTCTCGTGGAAGCCGGTCATGGGCTGTTCGCAGGCCAGCACGATCGAGGATTGCGGCGTGTCCTGACCGACATGGTTGGCGATCATCTGATCGACACTGATGCCCGAATGGATGATGGCGCCCTTGGTGATCGGCACGCCCGACAACAGGCTGCCGGTCTGGGCGGGATGGATGCCCTGGTTGGTCAGGGCCTTCACATACAGGCCGTCGACCACATTGATCTTCTGCTTCAAGGGCTCCAGCGGTGAAAGCGTCTTGGAGAGCTTCATGTCGGCGCCGTTGCCCTCGGCGCTCCAATGGTTCTCATTGACGCCGCAGCCCAGGAACACCACGCCGAAGCGCTTGGGGAAGTCCGCCGAGGTCGGATCAGCCAGGGCGCTGACCGATTCCAGCCAGGGCAGCGCCATGGCGCAGCCGGTGCCGCGCAGCACGGCGCGGCGGGAGAAGGCGTTGGACTTGAACGGGTTCATGGTCTTGTCCTTGGGCATGATCAATGCTCCTTCCGGAAATCGATTTTGAGGAATTTGCCGGCCGGCTTCTGCGGCGCGGTCGGTTCGTTGACGGGCGTTTCGACAATGCGGCGATTGAGGAATTGCGGGCTCAGCACGATGGTCTCGACCAGGGTGCGGAACTTGTAGCCGTTGGCGGCCATGTCGGTCTTCATCTTGTCGACCAGCGATTCATCCGACAGCTGCAGCGAGCGGTTCAGCGCATAGGACAGCAGCTTGCGCGACAGGTTGGCGACGTAATTGTCCTGCCGGTGGTCTTTGATGAAGTTCTGCAGGCCGGCAAGGCCGGTGCCGTCCACGCCGCCCGGATAGGTGGTGGAGGCGTCGATCGGGCGGCCCGCCAAATCCTTGGCGCGCGCATCGCCGACCGGGCCATAGCCTTCAAAGGCCAGGCCGAAGGAATCGAAGCGCAGATGGCAGCCGGCGCAGAAGGGATTCTTGTGATGCTCGGCCAGCATTTCGCGGATCGGCTTGTCGGTCTTGGACTCGTCCGACGGCAGTTCGGGCACCACCGGCGGCGGCGGCGGCACGCGGATGCCCAGCACCTTCTGCACCACCCAGTTGCCGCGCTTGACCGGGCTGGTGCGCAGGCCCGGCGAATAGGCGGTCATGAACACGGCCATGGGCAGGATGCCGCCGCGGCC
>CANBZE010000122.1 GCA_947373775.1 Alphaproteobacteria bacterium | reverse complement strand
GCGGCCGATCAGCGGGTCCACCTTGCCGGACTTGGCCTTCTCGTTGAGGTTGACGCAATAAGCCTCCAGGGCCTCGGTGCCCTGCTTGGCCTGCTTCTCGCCCTCTTCCTCTTCCTCGGCGCCGCGCACCTGCTTGGGCTGGCTCATGCCCGGGCGCTTGGCGATGCCGTGGCTGATATAGCTCACCGCATCCAGCCGGTTCATGTTCTGCTCCTGCAGGAAGTACACCGCATGGCTTTCGCGCTCGGTGAACAGGGCGACCAGCACATTGGCGCCGGTGACTTCGTCACGGCCGGAATTCTGGACATGCAGCACGGCGCGCTGCACCACCCGCTGGAAACCGGTGGTGGGCTTGGCTTCCTCGGATTCGTCCATCACCAGGGTGGAAAGGTCTTCGTCGATATATTTCTGGACCGCCTTCTTCAGCGCATCCATGTCGACATTGCAGGCCTTCATCACCTGGCTGGCGTCGGTATCGTCGATCAGGGACAGGAGGAGATGCTCGAGCGTGGCATATTCGTGGTGCCGGTCGCTGGCGAGCTTGATGGCGTGATGCAGTGCCTGTTCCAAACTTCGCGAAAGTGACGGCATGCCCGCTACTCCTTCTCCATGGTACACTGTAGAGGATGTTGATGCCGCCGGGAGAATTCAATCACCTGGGCGACTTTTGTTTCCGCGACCTCGAATGTGAAGATGCCGCAAATGCCCACGCCGTGGCGATGGACGTGCAACATCACATCCACCGCTTCCTCGCGGGACTTGCCGAAGATCTTTTCCAGGATGTGGACGACGAACTCCATCGGCGTGTAATCGTCGTTCAGCAAAAGCACCTTGTAGAGTGAGGGCTTTTTCGTCTTGGGGCGCGTTTTGGTGACGATCCCGGTGCCGGTGTTGCCCGACCCGTCCTTGTCGTCGCCGTTGTCGCCCGAATCCTTCATGCCGTGTTGCTGCTTTGCTCGCGCGCTATCCTAGCGCGGATTGGCCGTCTGCCTAGTGGGATACCCCTATCTGGTTACCGCGCCACGGAAATTCAACCTCGCGCCCAAAAGCAAAAGGGCCCCGGCAATGCCGGAGCCCTTCGCAATTTGGATACTGATTCCGATTAGGCGCGGACGGACTGCACGGTGTCCAGCCAAGCCTGCACGCGGCCCTTGAAGGGGGCGTAGAAGTCCTTGGTGGTGGCAGTGGCCAGTTCGCTGATCTTCGACAGTTCGGCGACATAGGCTTCGAACGCCGACTTGGCGAAATCGGTCTGGAACTCGAACGCTTCGTGGACGGACTTGGAACCCATCACGGCCTTGGTGGCGGCAACGGCGTCTTCGACCGACGACTTGGAATAGGAATAGATTTCGCTGTTGATGGTCTCGATGCCCTTGCCGGCGACGGTGGCCGACTTGGTGACGGCGTCGGCAGTTTCCTTGCCGTAGCCAACGAATGCGTCATAACCCTTCAGGGCCTTTTCCAGGCCGGTCTTCAGGGCGGCGGCGCCATTCTCCAGTGCGGTTTCAGCCGAGGCCGAAGCCTTTTCACCGGTGGTCTTTGCTTTGCTCATGTCATGTCCTCTCTGTGAGTTAGGGCACGACCGGTTTTGACCGGTGGCCTGTTGCACTGCAACATGACCTATATGAGGTATGCCCCTAGCTCCGTCAAGGGTTAATTGTGCGCCGCACCATAATTTTCAATTCCGGAACTCTGGGAACCCGTTAAAGACTTCGTTAACCGTTCGTAAATGCCCGAAACGCATAGTGGATTTCCTCTTCCGCTTGCGAAATCTGTCGCAATTTGGTCTTTTGGGAGTCGCGAGGGGCAGTCGGCTTTGGGGATATCTTTGTCTTTACCGTATCGGCCTCGCGTCCTGACCGGAATGGTCGCCCTCGCCTTCTTGCTGGCGGGATTTTCCGCGCCTGCCCTGGCCGCCAAACACCATCGCCGTGCCGCCATTCCCGCCCTGCGGATGATCGGCCATGGCCGCGCCCATATCCGCATGCCGGCCAACCCCACCGACCCGGTCAAGGACGCCGCCCTGATCGTGGACGGGGCCACCGGCAAGGTGATCTATGCCCGCAACGAGCTGGCCGAGCGTCATCCCGCCTCGCTGACCAAGATGATGACCCTGTACCTGCTGTTCGATGCCCTGAAGGCGGGCAAGATCACGATGCAGACCCAGATGCCGGTCAGCTATCACGCCTCCATCCAGAAGCCGACCAAGCTGGCGCTTCGTCCGGGTCAGACCATAGACGTGGACACCGCCATCCGCGCCATCGTGATCCGCAGCGCCAATGACGTGGCGGTGGTGATCGCCGAGGCGCTGGGCGGCACCGAATCCCATTTCGCCGAGATGATGACGGCCCGCGCGCGCCAGATCGGCATGCGTGAAACCAACTATCACAACGCTTCGGGCCTGCCCGATCCCTTGCAGATTTCCACCGCCAGCGACCTGGCCGTGCTGGGCCGTCACCTGGCCTATGACTATCCGCAATACTTTCCCTATTTCGGGCTGACGGGCTTTAACTACAGAGGCGTCTGGTATCCCACCCATGACAATCTGATCGGCCGCTATGACGGCGCCGACGGCATCAAGACAGGTTATACCGGCGCCAGCGGCTTCAACCTCGTCAGCTCGATAACGCGCGGCACCACCCACGTCATCGCGGTGGTGATGGGCGGACGCACCGCCATCCGCCGCGACCTGGAAATGGTGCGGCTGCTGGACCAGACCTTTGCCCAGATCTCGACCAATCCCAATCTGGTGGCGCGCGCCAATGTGCCGTGGCGCCAGGTCGCCCAGAGCGCGCCGCCGCCCGCCACCGCCGGCTTCAGCCTGCCGCAAGTCAGCGGCAACCAGTTCGCGGCTTTGTCGCCGGTGCCGGGCTCCGTGCAGAGCGAGGACGAAGATGCCGCCGAGTCGGTCCGCGCCCCAGACGAAAATTTCTCCCTCATCCATGCGGAGGGCAAGCCTGCGCCCGCGCCCAAGCCGGCCGCGCCCATGGCGGCTGCGCCGCAGCCCGCCGTCCCGGCGGTGCCGCCGCTGGTGGCCAAGAATGTGGCCCATCCCAGTCCGCGGCCTGACACCGCCCTGGCCGCTGCCCAAAACGACCTCGTACAGTCCAATCTGGTCAAGACCGCCGCCGCACAAGTCAATGCACCCCGGCCCCAGATGCGGCCGTCGCTGGATGGCGGTGAAGGCGATGTGGACGTGACGCCGGGCCGCAACTGGACCATCCAGATCGGCGCCTATGCCGACAAGGCGCTGGCCGACGCCCAGCTCAAGACCTATGCGGGCAAGGCGCAGGATGTGTTGGCACGGGCGTCCAGGATCATCGCCCCGATCACCTCGGCGCGCGGTCACACGCTGTACCGCGCCCGCTTCGGCCTGTTCGCCGAACAGGAAGCACGCGAGGTCTGCACCCGCCTGACCCAGCGCGGCCAGACCTGCTTCGCGGCCGTGCAAACCCGGTAATGACGAAAATCGTCACGACAGTCGCAGAGCTGCGCGCCGCGCTGGCTGCCCTCAAACATGCCGGAAGCGGGCCTGCGAAGATCGGCATGGTGCCCACGATGGGAGCGCTGCATGACGGCCATGTCTCGCTGGTGACGGAGGCCAAAAAACATGCGGACCATGTCGTGGTCAGCATCTTCGTCAATCCCACCCAGTTTGCCCCGGGCGAAGATTTCGAGGCCTATCCCCGCACCCTGGACGCCGACCTGAAAAAGCTGGGCGACACCGCGGCGATCATCTTCACGCCCAGGGCGCAGGAGATGTATCCGGAAGGCTTCGCCACCACCGTCACAGTGGGCGGACCCAGCACAGGATTGGAGAGTGATTTCCGCCCGCACTTCTTTGCCGGTGTCGCCACGGTGGTAGCCAGGCTGTTGATCGCCGCCCTGCCCGACATCGCGGTGTTCGGGGAAAAGGACTACCAGCAGCTTCTGGTGATCAGGCGGCTGGTGCGCGACCTGGGCCTGCCGATCCGGATCATCGGCGCGCCCACCTTGCGCGAGGCCGACGGTTTGGCCTTGTCATCGCGCAACGCCTATCTCAGCGCGGATGAACGCAGGATCGCCGCCAGCCTGAACGTGATCCTGAAAGACGCCATCGCGGCGGCACGCAGCGGCGGCGACCTCCGGGCGGCGGAAGCCGCCGCCATCGAGGCGCTGTGGAAAGCGGGATTTGCGCATGTGGATTACGTCGCCATCCGCGACGCAGAGACGCTGGATCACATCACGGCGCTGGAACGTCCCGCCCGCATCCTGGCCGCGGCCAAGGTCGGCAAGACCCGGCTGATCGACAATATGGCTATCGGTTGACGCGATAGACCTCGGCGACGGGCCTCAGCTCAAAGGCTTCAAGCCAATTCACCTGCTTCAGCCAGGATGGCGTGCGGCCTTGTGCAAGCTGCGACACCAGCCCACCGCGCGACCGGTAGAAATCCCAGTCGGGCGCACTACGGCAGACCACCAGGTAATCGATGCCGCGCTTCTTCAGGATCGCGAGGGGCTTCTTGCCGGCGAATATCTCATAGCTGTCCAGGATACCGGCGGCGTCGCGGTGATAGGGCCCGGCAATAACGCTGTCCTTGCTGTAGGCGAGCACCGCCGGCCCTTGGTCCACAAAAGCGGCGACCCGCCCCGGGGGCATGTCGTTCAACCGGTCCAGAGCGAAGTGGCTGCCGCATCGTTCCTGGGCGCCGAACAACAGCGCTCGTTGCCTGACCTTATCGAAGCCTTCGCCTGCTGCGCCCGCAAGCGTGAAGGTGGCGCCGCTGGCCAGCATGATCGCCGCCGCCAGCCAGACGATGCTGCGCTGCGCGGTCAGCCGCGTCAGCGCGGCGGCCAGTCCCGGCAACGCGAACAGCAGCGCGAAGTTGGTGCCACGATACTGGAGGGTGGCGACCAGCAGCGCCATGGCGGCGAAAACCAGCACGGCAAGCCGTGCCCGGCCCCGTGGCGCCAGGGCGCAGATCGCCAGCGCAAAGGCGGCATAAAGATAGCCGCCCACCACTTGCGCGGGGGCCAACCGAAAGAAGGACCAGACCGGCCGCGCCTCGTTGATGCGGTCCAGGAAGATCAGCTTCAGCCGCGCATCCATCCCCGCATAGGGGCCGGCCAGACAAGCCGGATTGAGCATCGCCGCCAGCGCCAGCAGCAGCAGCGCCAAGATACCCAGCGCTGCGAGGCGGTGTCGCGGCAAGAAGGAGGCCGCCGCAATGCCAAGCCCGCCGGTGCCCAGCAGCGCCGCATAGAACAATGAATAGGTGTCGCAGGCGGGAATGAAGCGGTAGGCGCTCGCGGTGGTGACCGCCAGCAGCAGGAGCGCCATGCCCGCCAAAGTCAGGCCGAAAGCGCGCGCCTTGGCCTGGTCGAACACAAAGAAGGCGATGGCGGTCAGGGCATAGGGCAGGCTTTCCAGTCCCACGCCCAGGCCCAGCGCCACCACCACCGCGCCCGGAACAGGTTGCCGCTCGATCACGCAAAGCAGCGCCGCCAGCATCAGCACCAGTTGCAGGCCGTGGTGGTCGATATTGCCCGGCGCGAACGCGGCATAGAGTCCGCTGCACAACAGGGCCAGCGCCATTGCCGTCGCCATGGCCCGGGGGCCCGCCATCACGAATGCGATCCGCGCCAGCAGCAGCAAGGTGGCCAGGAACAGCAGCAGCGGCCAGGCGATCAGCGCGAAGGTTTCGGACACCAGCATCAGCAGCGCCAGCGGCGCGTCCACCAGCCGCGACCAGTGCATCGAGAGGCCGTAAGGCGTGTTCATGCGGTGCTGGACGGTGTCGAACCAACTCTGGCCGTGGAGAAGGTCGCGCACCTGGACCAGGCGCATGGCGCTGTCGGTGTCGAGCTGGATCGCCCCGCGCGTCAGCCACAGCGCGATCCCTGCGAACAGCGCCCAAGCCGCCAGCGGCCACAGCAGATATTGGCGATTCCCCATCTGGGAAGCTTAGAGCAAACCCAGCGAAGCAAGTTCCCGCTGCAGGGCTTCGGGCAGATCCTCGGCGCCCTTGGTCTTGGCCAGATCGGCCGGCGCGTCCTTGGCTTCCAGGTAACGCCACCCCTGGAAAGCGCGCCGAGGCCTTGCCACTACTGGTACCAGGGTCTTGTCATAGACCAGGCCGCAATGGGGAACTCCGTTCTTCTTGACCTCGCGGAACCCCAGCAATTTCTGGCGGACGGCGATCTGGCCCTTGATCACCCAGTAAAGCGAGCCCCCGGCCAGGACCTCGT
>CANBZE010000121.1 GCA_947373775.1 Alphaproteobacteria bacterium | reverse complement strand
TTCGCCCATCGCCACCCTCCTGGCCGATGGCGAGGCGCCTGGTGCCGCGCCGGCCAAGAAGGCGGCAAGCGCGCCCAAGGAAGCGAAAAGCGAAGCCCCGAAGAGCGAGGGCCAGGCCGCCGCGCCGACACCAAGTCCCGTAAAACCATGTTCGGTGATGGGGGTGTCGATGACCCGGCGTTCGCCGAACTCGTCCAGCAGGCCCTGGCTGATCTTGTAGGCGCCCTGATACTCGGCCACTTCCTCGCCCATCAGGAACACCAGTTCGTCGCGGCGCAATTCCTCGGCCATGGCGTCGCGCAACGCATCGCGCACCGTGGTCATCACCATCTCGGTACCTTCAGGCACTTCCGGATCGGCAGGAGCCTGGATCTTCGGCGCAGCATGGCCCTCGCTCTTGGGAGCCTCGCTTTTGGATTCCTTCGGCGCGCTCGCAGCCTTCTTGGCCGGCGCCGTGCCCGGCGCCTCGCCATCGGCCAGCAGGGTGGCGATGGGCGAATTGACCTTCACATTCTCGGTGCCTTCGGCCACCAAGATCTGGCCGATCTTGCCCTCGTCCACGGCCTCGAATTCCATCGTGGCCTTGTCGGTTTCGATTTCGGCGAGGATGTCGCCGGACTTGACGGTGTCGCCTTCCTTCACCAGCCACTTGGAGAGCTTGCCCTCTTCCATGGTGGGCGACAGCGCAGGCATGAGGATCTCGGTGCTCATCAGGCGTAAATATCCGTGTAGAGTTCTTCCACGCCCGGCTCCGGGCTCTCGGTGGCGAATTCAGCGGCCTCCACAACCACCTTCTTCACCTCGGCATCCATCTGCTTGAGGTCCTGTTCATTGACCAGGCCACGCTCGATCAGCTTCTTGCCGAAATTCTCGATGGGATCGCGCTTCTCCCGGTACTCCGTCAGCTCTTCCTTGCTGCGGTACTTGGCGGGGTCCGACATGGAATGGCCCCGGTAGCGGTAGGTGTTCATCGACAGGATGATGGGGCCCTTGCCCGAGCGGCAATATTCCATCGCTTCGGCGCCGGCGGTCTGCACCGCTTCCACGTCCATGCCGTCGACATTGATGCCGGGAATACCGAAAGACGAACCGCGCTTGGAGAAATCCGACACGGCGCTGGAACGCTTCACCGAGGTGCCCATGGCGTAATGGTTGTTCTCGATCACATAGATTACGGGAAGCTTCCACAGCTCGGCCATGTTGAAGCTCTCATAGACCTGGCCCTGGTTGGCGGCGCCGTCGCCGAAATAGGTCAGGCTGACGGCCTTGCTGCCGCGATACTGGTTGGCGAAGGCCAGGCCGGTGCCGATCGGCACCTGGGCGCCGACGATGCCGTGACCGCCATAGAATTTCTTTTCGTTCGAGAACATGTGCATCGAGCCGCCCTTGCCGCGCGACAGGCCCGTCGACCGTCCGGTGAGTTCTGCCATCACCGCTTTGGGATCCAGCCCCTGCGCCAGCATGTGGCCGTGGTCGCGATACGAGGTGACTTGCTGGTCGCCCTGTTTGGCGGCGCCCATCAGGCCGACCACGACGGCTTCCTGGCCGATATACAAATGACAGAAGCCGCCGATCAGGCCCATGCCATACAACTGTCCCGCCCGTTCCTCGAAACGGCGGATCAGCAGCATGTCGTGATAAAGTTTTTTGAGGGATTCAGAGTTGCTTTTGGCGGCTTCGGGCATGGGTTCGGGTGCCGTTTTTTTCGGTTTTCGGAAGCTGGAAAACGGTTGTTGCAAGCCCCGAGAGACTTGGCAAGAACATTGTTATTTTATTGCGCTGCACTTCCGAACACTGTTCGGCACCCCGGCAATCTTGTTGCGGCAACGGGGGTGCGAAAGGAAATAAGAGAGCGAGCTAGTGGCCTGCGCGGGGCAAGGCAACTTGATTGGGGCCGCCGTCCATCAACTGGGTGCGGGCCAGCTCTTCGACCAGGTCGGCATCGCCGCCGTCTTTTTCCATCAGGGCGATGCGATGCTCCAGCCGGGCGCGGCTGGCCTGAAGGTCAGCGAGTTTCTGCTGCTGAATGCCCAGTTGGGCCTGGGTGTCTTCGAGCGAAAGGATGCCGCGATTGCCCCAGATGGCATAGGCGCCGAAGTAGCTCACCACGGCCAAAGAAACCGCCGGAACGATGAGGGCTACAAAAAATCGGCTGACCGAACGCTTGATTCGCATTCACCCAACGAATCACACACTGATTCGCCACGTCAAGAGGAATTCAGTTAAGGATTCAAGGAACTTAGATCGAGCGTCCTTAAGACTTGGGCCCGGAGGGTCTATGCTCCGGCCTATGCGGGCGATCATCACCATCCTGTGGTTCCTGACGGCCTTCGTGGCAGGCGCTGCGATGTTCGCCGTCAGCCGTCCTACCCCTGTCATTCAGGCGCTGGTGATCCAGTTGAAGGGCCGTGGGATTCTGGAGCGCTGCCATCAGGCGGGCGCGTGCGGCAAGGCGTCCGTCCCAGATCGCCGGCCGATACCGTCCTTGCCGTCCGACCTGGACCGCGCTTAAGCGCGCAGGATTGTGCGCCCGGCGTAAAACGCCGTATCGCCCAACTGCTCTTCGATGCGCAGCAGCTGATTGTACTTGGCCAACCGGTCCGACCGCGCCAATGAGCCGGTCTTGATCTGTCCGCAATTGGTAGCCACCGCCAGATCGGCGATGGTGCTGTCTTCGGTCTCGCCCGAGCGATGGCTCATCACCGCCTTGTAGGCGGCGCGGTGCGCCATATCCACGGTCTCCAATGTCTCGGTTAATGAACCGATCTGGTTGACCTTGATCAGGATGGCGTTGGCAGTCTGCGTGTCGATGCCCTGCTTGAGCCGCTTGGTGTTGGTGACGAACAGATCGTCACCCACCAGATTCACCGTCTTGCCCACCGCATTGGTCAATGCCTTCCAACCAGCCCAGTCATCCTCGGCCATGCCGTCCTCGATGGAGACGATGGGATAGCGCTTGCACAGGTCGGCATAGACCTTGACCATTTCGTCCGGCGACAGGGTCTTGCCCTCGCCTTCCAGCACATACTTGCCGTCCTTGAAGAACTCGGTGGAGGCCGGGTCCAGCGCGAAGAACACGTCCTCGCCCAGCTTGTATCCGGCCTTCTCGACGGCCTTGGAAACAAAGGTCAGCGCTTCGTCCGGGGATTTCAGGTTGGGGGCAAAACCGCCCTCGTCGCCGACATTGGTGTTGTGGCCGGCATCGCCCAGCGCCTTCTTCAGGGTGTGGAAAATCTCCGCGCCGCAGCGCAGCGCTTCGCGGAAGGTGGGCGCGCCCACCGGCATGATCATGAATTCCTGGAAGTCGATCGGATTGTCGGCATGCACGCCGCCATTGATGATGTTCATCATCGGCACCGGCAAAGTGTTGGCCTTGGCGCCGCCGACATAGCGATAGAGCGGCAGGTTGGCGGCACTGGCCGCCGCCTTGGCCACCGCAAGCGACACGCCCAGGATGGCATTGGCGCCCAGCCGCGCCTTGTTGGGGGTCCCGTCCAGCTGGATCATGGCGCGGTCGATCTTGACCTGGTCCTCGGCATCCAGCCCAGCCAAGGTGTCGAAGATTTCACCATTCACCGCGGCGACCGCCTTTTCGACGCCCTTGCCGCCATAGCGCTTGCCGCCATCGCGCAGCTCCACCGCCTCATGCGCGCCGGTGGAGGCGCCCGAGGGCACCGCCGCCCGGCCGATGCTGCCGTCTTCCAGCCGCACATCCACTTCCACGGTGGGATTGCCCCGGCTGTCGAGGATTTCGCGGCCGGCGATATCGAGGATGGCGGTCATGGCGGGAACTCCGTATGCTGGATTTGGGTTCTAGAGGCGTGGCCGGGCTGCTTCAAGCCGGACGCCCATCTCGGGGGAAAAACATGACGCTTTTCGCACCAGTCACCCTTTTGACCGCCATCGCCACCGCGCTGGCCATCCTGGTCTCGCTCTGGACGGGTATCCTGGTCGCCCGCACCCGCCGCCGGACCCATATTAATCCCCCCGCCATGACTGGCGCGCCCGAACTGGAGCGCGCCCTGCGCATCCAGGGCAACACGGTCGAGCAGTTTGTAATCTTCGTGCCGGCGCTGTGGCTGGCGGCGATCTATTTCCAGGGCTGGATACCGGCCACGCTGGGCCTGGTCTGGAGCCTGGGCCGCATCATCTATGCCTTCAGCTATGGCAGTGATGAGAAGCAGCGCTTCCCCGGCTTCGCCCTGACGGTCTTTCCCACCATCATCCTCACCATCCTGGCGCTGATCGGAATCGCGCAGGCCTGGATGGCGGCGACCGCTTAATTTTTCAAAACATTCCGAAAGGATTTTCCCATGAAGACATTTGCCGCCGTCATCGCCCTGCTTCCGTTCCTGGCCTCGCCTGTTCTGGCGCAGACGCCCGATATCGCGGCGTCGAAGTCGCTGTGGGAAGGCAACAACCTGTTCTGCAAGAATTGCCACGGCAAGAATGGCGAAGGCGCCATGGGCCCTGATCTCGCCGGACGCGGTTTGTCCGCCTCGCAGTTCCAGCAGGAAGTGCGCAAGCCCTGGGGCGTGATGCCCGCCTTTGTCGAAAGCCAGCTCAGCGATGCGGAGATCGCCGGCCTTGCCGCTTATTTCGCCAGCCTGCCCAAGGTGGCCGAACCGGCCGCCTGGCGCGTGCCGCTGGCGCCCGAGATGCCGGCCGGCCAGCAGGCCTATGTCAGCCAGGGCTGCGCCCAGTGCCACGGCGCCACCTTCGACATGCCGCGCGCCACCTTTGGCGGCCGCAATACCGACTTCGCCACGATGAAGGAGCTTGTCTACAATCACACCACCGCCATGCCCAAGTTCGAGGAGCAGCGGGCCGGCTCGCGCCTGCGCATGGGCAACTTCAATCCGCTGCGCCTGACCGAAGCGCAGCTGAAGGAAATCTATGACTGGGCGAAAAACGATCTGGGCTTCCGCCCCGAACTGCAGGCACAACTGGCGCCGTCCGCCGGTACCACCTATGCGCTGAACGTCACCAACAATGGCGAGCCGGGCAAAGGCCTGACCGCACAGGGCGTGATCATTGATGTCGTGGTGCCTGCCGGCACCACGGTCACCGCCACGACCGGCGACGGCTACAAGGGCGTGCACATGGACGAGAAGGCGAAAGGCAATGTCGCCGAGTGGCAGGTCCCGCGCATCGCGCCCAAGGACGCCAAGGCCTTCACCATCAGCCTGTCCCAAGCCCCGGCCAATCCGGCCGACCTGAAGGGCAGCGTGCGCTGGGCCAAGCCCGGTCCCAAGAGCGGCCCCAACAATGATGCGGTGAACTTCGCGATGCGTCCGCCGGCGCGTTAAGCGCGCTTCACGACGGCGTCGATCTCGACCAGCTGTTCCAGCAGTGCCGGGAAGTCCTTCAACTTGACCATGTTGGGCCCGTCGCTGGGCGCATGATCGGGATCCTGGTGCACTTCCATGAAGACGCAGGCGACACCGGCCGCCACAGCGGCGCGGGCGAGGTACGGCACCATGGTGCGGTCGCCGCCCGACTTGTCGCCCTGCCCGCCCGGCTGCTGCACCGAATGGGTGGCATCGAACACCACCGGCGCGCCGAAGCCCGCCATGATCGGCAACGCACGCATGTCTGAAACCAAAGTGTTGTAGCCGAAGGAAACGCCGCGCTCGGTCACCAGCACATTGGCATTGCCGGCGCCGGTGATCTTGGCGATGACATTCTTCATGTCCCAGGGCGACAGGAACTGGCCCTTCTTCACGTTGACGCACTTGCCTGTGTGCGCGGCCGCCACCAGCAGGTCGGTTTGGCGCGAAAGAAACGCCGGGATCTGCAGCACGTCCACCGCCTGCGCCACTGCGGCGCACTGGTCGCGCTCATGCACATCGGTCAGCACCGGCAGGCCGAAGTGCTTCCTGATGTCGGCAAAGATCGGCAACGCATTCTCAAGCCCGATGCCGCGCGCCGTGCTGGCGCTGGTGCGGTTGGCCTTGTCGAAACTGGTCTTGTAGATCAGTCCCACTCCCAGCTTGCCGCAAGCCTCTTTCAGGGCGCCTGCCATGTCGAAGGCATGAGCACGACTCTCGAGCTGGCAGGGCCCGGCGATGATGGTGAGCTTCTTGGCGTTGCCGATTTCGACATTGCCCAGAGTAACCACAGAATTGGGTGTGACGACGGGATTGGGGTTCATGGGCCCCTTTTATACAAGGGCCGGGAAAGCGGCAAATCGGCTACTGGATCACGGCTGCGGTCGCGGCCGAGGCCGCCACACCCGAGAACGGC
>CANBZE010000120.1 GCA_947373775.1 Alphaproteobacteria bacterium | reverse complement strand
CTTCCGGCAGACATCCAGGTATGGATGATTTTATCCTGACTATAAGTTCGCCGGTGGCCTCCCGGGTCTGGGTCCATTTCTGGTTTCCATAGCTCCGGGCTTTTTTCTCCGCCTCCGTCAGCCGGCGGCGCTGCTGTCGGATACGTTCGGTGAGAGTAAACTCTACGGTGTCCTGCCCGAACCGGGCAGAAATCTCCATCGGCCGGTATTTGTCCGGCTCGAGAACAAAGCCTCTTCCTTCCAGGGCGCGGAACAGCGCCGACAGTATGCGAAGACGGCGTTTTTCCAGGGGAGAGCCGTAGCGCGTTCCACCTCCCAGATTAATTCCCGATGCCCGCCACCGCTTCGCATCTTCCTCTGCGTCCTTGAGCCAGCGCTCAACAATCCGGTGAGGGCTCCTTAGCGTTTCCGGCACCGGCAACGGGATTGCATCCTGCAGCTCCCGCTCCATCAGAGTTTGAAATGGGTCAGCAGCTTCCTCCGTCGCAGATATCGCATCCGGGACTTCACGTGGCGGCCAGTGTGTGCTGATAACAATGGTCTGATCACCACTGCCCTTGATCGCTAGGAGGGGAGGCCTTTTCACCTGCTGGCCAGCTGTTTTCCTGGCCCAGGAACCCCTAGGCGGGACGGGTATCCCGTTGCGCTCGCAGATTTTGGCCAGTCCGCGATCAGATAGGCCGAATTCCTTCGCGAGCTTCGTCATGGGTTCTTTCCAGACGCGCTCATACAGCTCTTCACGCGTGAGGGTTTTGCGTTCGCTCATTTTCGGTCTCCCGGGAGTCCAACGGCTCAAATTTAGCCTTGGGAGAGGCGAGTGGAATGGATTTATTAAACACTCGCGGCCGGCGCATTTAGGGGACGAAACTACCCTGATATTTCTCCACAATTCGCTGATATCGATGGCGAGTTTCCCTGTTAGTTGCTACAGGAAAAAACGCCGAAAAGGCTGGTATTTATGGCTCAAAATGCATTGAGGAGGGTGATTTTCCGCTACTTTTGTGATTTTTCCCTGTATTTTCTCGGCATCGGCTCAGAGACTGGTGGGCACCTGACTGCCTGCACCACCACTCTTTCCAGCACTCAGTGACCGATCATGCGTATCGCCAGCGGCATCCAGCCGGACCAATGATAGATCGCGGACGTGATCGCTTGCACCGCCAATATCCAGGGCGCGGCGATCCAATAGACCGGATGCACGCGGCCGCGCGTCATGCGGTCATAGACAATCGCCGCCAGGATCATGACGTCGGGGCCCAGATAGGACTGAGCCATGAATCCCAGGAAGCCGTCGCCCCAATGGACGATGATCCAGGGGCCGATCCAGCGTCCGAACGCGGCCGGCAACAGCATGATCGTCGCCAGCATTATCAGCCGTTTGTGTGCGGCCGAATCTTTCCGCAGCAACAGCCCGGGAATGGCGAAGCTGGGAAATAGCACCATGTCCGTCAGCGGCACGATCATGAAGACCAGCATGTCGGTTCGTCCCGCTTCGAAGCGCAGCCCGCGGCTGACCAGGGTTGCCGCCACACCCAGGACGACCATGACAGGCACCAGTGCCACTGCGACCAGGCCCAGCTTGCGGTGGATGCCGGTGCGCCGCGAGCGGATCAGCCAGATCTGCGCCGTGAACAGGATCATCCACCCCGTAAAGACCACCGCATGGACATGCACGATCAGGGGCGGAAAGGGCGCCCGCCCCTTAAGCTGCCCATGAAGTTCAGGGCCAAATCCCATGACGATGGCGATCCAGGACAGGGCGACAAAGGTCAGGAAGAATGCCCGGTCCCATGCGTGGTAGGGCGCGAACCGCGTTGTCTCAGGCACCCTTGTGGCTCCAGCGGCGGTAAACGCGCCAAAGCCGGTACGCAATCAGAAGCGCCAAAACGGCCAGAAGCCCGTCGCTGACAAGACTGCTGACGTGCAGTTTGCCCTGCGACGATGCCACGAAGATTCCGGCCCAGGCAATGAGCCCGCCGAGTATCACGATGGCATCGATGCGGGCTTCCAACATCGTGTGACCTTAGTGCATCGCATCCAGCGGGAAAACGGGTCGTCGCAGTCTTTTGTAGGGCAGGCGGGCAAGGTCCGACGTGCAGGGCCCCGCCGTGGATACGGTGAAGCTGGCCGCCGCGATGGGATCATAGGCGCGCCGGTGCCCCACGGCGGCCTTGATGCCGATCATGCTGAGCTTTTCCGGATCGATCCCCTGGCTGCGCCATTGCCCCAGGTCCATCGGCGCCAGCCGCTTGCTGGTGAGCAGGACGGTGACCCCGCCATGACGCACCACGGCGCTGTCGCCCATGCTGACGTTGCTGCCCAGCACCACCATCTGGCTTTGCCGGTCTTCCAGTTCAAAGCGCCCGTCGCTGCGCGATACCAGCTCGACTTCCAAGGTCAGCGGTCCCAGGTCCAGCCGGCTGCCCTTGCCGCCGATGGGCAAGGTGATGCGCCCGCCGATGGGCACGGACTTGAGCGCCGCCACCGCCGCGGCGTCGGCGATGATCACGCCCGAGCCCGCGACATCGTATTTGACCAGCGCCCGCAGCACATCAGTGCAATCGCCAGGCCCGCCGCCGCCGATATTGTCGGCCGGTTCCACCAGCAGCACCGGGCCATGCCCGCGCGGCACAAAGCTGCGTACCACGTCGTCCAGGTCGTGTTCCTTCGGGATGCCTTCTTCGCGCCGTGTCCAGGCAATCTGCTCCAGTTCGCGCAACGCCGCTTTGGCCGCCTCATCATCGCCTTCGGTGATGATGCCGAAGGCGACGCCGGCGTCGCGCACGTCGGAATAGGCATAGCCACCGACCACATTGACCGCCAGCACGCCGGGAATATCGCGCTCCATGCGCCGGGCAGCTTCCTCCAGCGCATGCATGGCGCCGTCGCGGGTGCCCGTGCCGGTGGGCGGCCACACGATGTTGGTCACCAGCACATGCTGGCGCGGGCGGATGCCGGTTTCCAGGCAGCGGGCCAACAGCTCGGTGGCACGCACCGCGCTTTCATAGGTGTCGTCATGCGGGCACAACTGGTAGCAGACCAGACCGTCGGACAGGGCGCCCATCTCCTGGGTCAGGGTGGCGTGCAGGTCATAGACCCCGAAGATGGGCAGATTCTCCGCGCCGGGAATGGCGCGGATGCGCTTCAACAGGTCGCCGTCCACGTCTTCCAGCTGCGTGGTGACCATGGCGCCATGCAGCGACAGGAAGATGCCGTCCAGTTCGTGCGCGCGGGCCCGCAGCACCGGCTCCACGTCCTGCCAGAACCACTCGAACACCGCATGCTCGACCATGCCGGAAGCGCCGCACAGGTAGTTGGCGGTGGGGATCACCTCCCAGCCCAGGCGCCTGGCGGTGGCCAGGAAGCCGTCCACCTGCGAGCCGTCGCCGATGCGGTACAGCAGGTCCTGGCCGCGATGGATCATGAAATCGCCCAAGGTGGTGCGATCGTCGGTGAAGCTGTGGGTCTCGTGGAAGATGCCCGCCAGCAGGATTTTGGTCACGCGGGGCCCCTCTGTTATCGTGTCGCCCGGGCAGGATTGTTTCGCACAGCATGACAAACAACAAGACAATATGGGTATTGGCGTTGCTGGCCTTTGCTGCGCCCGCGTTCGGCCAGGGCGCCGACTGGGCGGTCTATGGCGGCGAGGGTGGGCGGCGCTTTTCCAGCCTGGCGCAGATCACTCGCGCCAATGTCGGCAAGCTGGAACAGGCCTGGCGCTTCGATACGGCCGAGATGGGTGATCCCCAGACCCATCCTTTGGCGGTGGACGGGGTGGTCTATGCCTATACCCCCAGCCTGGACACCATCGCGCTGGACGGCGCCACGGGAAAACTGAAGTGGCGTTTCCATTCCGGAGTGAAGGCGGGCGGGCCGCAGCGCGGCGTCAGCTTTTGGCGCAAGGGAAAAAAGCGGCGGCTGTTCGCGGCGGCCGGCACGTATTTGTATGCGCTGGAGCCGGCCACCGGAAAGCCGCTGGCTGATTTCGGCGAGGCAGGCCGCATCGATTTGCGCGCCGGGCTGGACCGCGACGTGGACAAGATCAGCCTGGCGCTGACCGCGCCCGGCGCCATCTGGCGCGACATGATCATCATGGGTTTCCGCACCGCCGAAAGCGCGCCGGCCGCGCCCGGTGACATCCGCGCCTTTGACGTGCATAGCGGCAAGCTGCGCTGGAGCTTCCACACCATCCCCCATCCGGGCGAGCCGGGTTACGAAAGCTGGCCGGCGGACTATTGGAAGACCGGTGGTGGCGCCAATGCCTGGCCCGGCATGGTGCTGGACGAAAAGCGCGGCATCGTTTTCGCGCCCACCGGCTCGGCGGTCAGCGATTTTTATGGCGCCGACCGCACCGGCGATAATCTCTATGCCAACAGTCTTCTCGCTCTGGATGCGCGCACGGGGAAATTGCTCTGGCATTTCCAGGGTGCGCATCACGACGTTGCCGACCGGGATTTTCCTTCGCCACCGGTGCTGCTGATAGTGACGCATAACGGCAAGCGCATCGAGGCGGTCGCCCAGGCGACCAAGCAGGGTTACCTGTTTGTTCTGGACAGGATCACCGGCAAGCCGCTGTTTCCGGTGACGGAAATGCCGGTACTGCAAAGCGAACTGGAAAAACTTTCATCCACCCAGCCGGTGCCGTCCTTGCCCGCGCCTTATGCCCGCCAGCATCTGAGCGAAGGTCTGCTGACCAACCGCACGCCGGAAGCGCGCAAGTGGGCGCTGGAGCAGTTCCGCAGCTTCGCCAATGATGGGCCATTTCCGCATATGCGGCTGGGAAAACAGACCTTGGCCTTTCCCGGTTTTGACGGCGGGGCGGAATGGGGCGGTCAGGCGTCGGCGAACGGCATCCTGTATCTCAATGCCAATGAAATGGCCTGGACCGGGGGGCTGGTGGAGAGCAGTGCCGCAAGCGGCGTGGGCGCGCGGCTGTACCAGGACAATTGCGCCGCCTGCCACGGTCCCGACCGCAAGGGTGCGCCGCCGGCCTTTCCATCGCTGGTGGATTCCAAACTGACGGCGGAACAAATGACCGAGGTGGTCCATTCGGGACGCGGCCGCATGCCCGCCTTCACGCTGCAGGGTGACAATCTCGCGTCTCTACTGACCTTCGTGCGCAGCGGCGAGGATCGTGAACTGGCGGCGAAGCCCGCCGCCGACAATCGCCCGGCCTATCGCTTCACCGGCTATCGCAAATTCCTGGATTCCGATGGTTATCCCGCGGTGACGCCGCCCTGGGGCACTTTGAGCGCCATCGATCTCAATAGCGGCACATATGTCTGGCGCATTCCGCTGGGCGAATATCCCGCGCTGGCCGACAAGAGCACGGGTTCGGAAAATTACGGCGGCCCCATCCTGACGAAGGGCGGGGTGCTGTTCATCGCCGCCACCCTGTATGACAAGAAAATCCGCGCCTTCGATCCGCGCAATGGCGCGCTATTATGGCAGGCCCAGCTGCCTTATGCCGGTAACGCCACCCCCATCACCTATATGGCCGGCGGCAAGCAGTATGTGCTGATCCAGACCGACAATGCGCGCGACAAGAAATCCCCGCAGGGCGCCGCCTATGTCGCCTTCGCCTTACCCGCTAAGGTAACACGATGAAACAGGCACTCATCACCGGCGGAGCGCGGGGCATCGGGTTCGGCATCGCCGAGGCGATGCTGGCGGCGGGCTACGCCGTCACCGTCACCGGTCTGACGGCGGAGGAGATCTCTGGCGTGCCCAGGCGCGACCATCTGGGGGCGGTGCAGCTGGATGTCACCAGCGATGCCGAAGTCGCTGCCTGCATCGGCAAGTTCAAGCAACTCGACGCGCTGGTGAACTGCGCCGGCATCATCCTGCGCGACGGCAAGGAGTTTACCATTGCCGGCTTCCAGCAGGTGATCGACGTCAATCTCACCGGCACCATGCGCATGTGCATGGCTGCAAAGCCGCTGCTGGAAAAATCCGGCGGGGCGATCGTCAACACCGCCTCGGTCTGGTCCTTCTTCGGCGGCGCGCTGGTGCCGGCCTATACCGCCTCCAAGGGCGGGGTGGCGCAGCTGACCAAGGCGCTGGCAGTGGCCTGGGCGCCCACCATCCGCGTCAACGCGATAGCTCCGGGCTGGGTGGAAACGGCGCTGACCGAAGGCGCCCGCGCCGATGCCGCGCGCAGCCAAGCCATCATCGACCGCACGCCGCAGGGCCGCTGGGGCAAGCCGCAGGAGATCGGCGGCGCGGTGGTGTTCCTGTGCTCGGAGGGTGCCGGATTCATCACCGGCACGGTGTTGCCGGTGGATGGTGGCTATACCGCCAAA
>CANBZE010000119.1 GCA_947373775.1 Alphaproteobacteria bacterium | reverse complement strand
CCACATTGCGCGCCACGGTCGGGGTGGCATGCAGGCCGATCTCACCGCCATCCGGATCGATTAGCTGATCGTCGTTGAGCTTGAGGTCGACAACACCATTTTCGCCGAAGCCGGCGACGGGCAGGCCCGTCTTTGCATCCAGCGATACCAGTTGATAGCCGAACGTGACATACAGGATGCGTTCCTCGGTACCGTCGGTCCAATAGGAAAGACCGCGTCCGGAATATTGACGCGGTGCATTGCGGGCGCGCGCGCCTTCATCCTTGCGGAACATCCACAGCAGCTCGCCATTGGCGGCATCGACGCAGATCACATCGCGGCGCGCGCCGCCGGTGGTGTAGAGGCGGCCCTTGATGAGAAGCGGTGTCGCTTCCCAGGTATATTCCGGGCGCGATCCCAGGATGGACGACGGAAAGCGCCAGGCCACTTCCAGCTTGTCGAAGTTGGTCGCGTTGATCTGGTCCAGCGGCGCATAGCGGGTGTTGGCCAGGTCGGCGGCATAGTTGCGCCATTCGGTATCGGGGGGCGTGGCCGACTTTGTCTGTGCCTGGGCCGGCAAACCGGTCATCACCATCGCCACCGCCGTCGAAGACAGCATCTTGCGCCGTGTCAGGAATGCCATGTTTCTCTCCCCTCGCAGCCCAGGCTGCGCCCAATCTCTTTTGCCCGATGATGCAACAGGATGCCGGCAATCGCAAAATTGGATAGCGGGCGCAACACGTTACGGGAAACGGTCAGATTTTCGTTGAGAATCCCGGCCAACTCCAATTAATTCAATCCCATGAACAGCTTAAGCCGCAGATTCAGCGTCGCCCCGATGATGGACTGGACCGACAGTCCCTGCCGGGTGCTGCATCGCTGCCTGACCAAAAACGCCCTGCTCTATACCGAGATGGTGACGGCGGATGCGGTGCTGCATGGCGACCGAGCCCGGCTGCTGGGTTTCGAAGCGTTCGAGCATCCCTTGGCGTTGCAACTGGGAGGTTCCGATCCGGCGAAGCTGGCGCAGGCGTGCGTGATCGCCGCCGACTTCGGCTATGACGAAGTGAACCTGAATGTCGGCTGCCCGTCGGACCGGGTGCAGTCGGGGCGCTTTGGCGCCTGCCTGATGCGTGAGCCTTCGCTGGTTGCCGAGTGCGTGGCGGCGATGCGCGCGGCAGTGAAGCTGCCCATCACCGTCAAGTGCCGCATCGGGGTGGATGACCAGGACCCCGAACAGGCGTTGCGCGCGTTGATCGATGCATGCGCCGAAGCCGGGGGGAACGTGTTCGCGGTGCATGCCCGCAAGGCCTGGCTGGAGGGACTGAGCCCGAAGGAAAATCGCGACGTGCCGCCGCTGGATTACGAGCTGGTCTACCGGGTCAAGCGCGAGCGGCCGAACCTGACCATACTGGTCAATGGCGGCATCGAGACATTGGAGCAATCCGAAGACCATCTGCGCCATGTCGATGGCGTGATGATGGGCCGGGCCGCCTACCAGAATCCCGTTTTGTTGGCGCAGGTGGATGCGCGCTTCTTCGGCGGCGCGCCCACCGACCTGGATGCGGCGGTCGCTGCCTATTGCGACCATGTCGAGCGCCAGTTGGCCCAGGGCGCGCGGCTGCACACGCTGATCAAGCCGATGCTGGGACTTTACAACGGCCGTCCCGGCGCGCGGCTGTTCCGCCGCCACCTGAGCGAGAACGCACCGCGCCATGACGCGGGCATCGCCGTTCTGCGCGACGCGCTGGATTTCGTGCGCCAGCGCGAGGCCGCTTAAAGCGCCTTGAAAAATCCGTGGCTGGCGCCCCAGCGCAGCAGCAGGTCGGGCCAGGCGGCATCCGGCTTGCCGATTGTCTTGCTGATGCCATAGCCATGGCCACCGACCTCGAAGACATGGATCTCGGCCGCGATATTGGCGGCGCGCAAAGCGGTGAAATAGGCCACCCCATTCTGGATCGGGGGCACAACATTGTCGTCGGCGGCCAGGCAGATCCAGGTCGGCGGGGCATCGGCGGGAATGTGTTTCTCGCAGGAATAGGCATCGATCAGTTCGGCGCTGGGATTTTCACCCAGCAGCTTGTCGCGCGAACCGGCGTGGCGGCCCTCGCCCATGGTGACGACCGGATACATCGGCACCGAGAAACTGGGCCGCGCATCCGCGCTGTCGGCGGCATCCATCGGCGCATAAACCTTGGCCGCGAAGCGGGTGGCGATGGAACAGGCGACATGGCCGCCGGCAGAAAAGCCCATGAAACCGATGCGCGCCGGGTCCAGCGCATATTTGGCGGCATTGGCGCGCACCAACCGCATGGCGCGCTGGGCATCCTGCAGCGGCACGTCGCTGCGGTTCGCCCAGCCTTCGCCCGGCAAGCGGTAGCGCAGCACGAACACCGTGACGCCGGCGGCATTAAAGCGGCGCGCCACGCCGGTGCCTTCGAAATCCATCATCTCGCGCGAATAACCGCCGCCCGGCGCCACGATGATGGCCGAACCATCCGGTTTGTCGGGACGGAACACGATCATGCTGGGATTGCCGACCTGGTCGATATAGCGGTCCACCGGGGCGGCGCCCGGATCGCGGTTCTGGATGCGGTTGGGCAGGCGGATGCCGGCGCCGCCGGGCGGCGTCCCCGGCCACAGGGTGACAATCTCCTTGGGATCGCTGGGGACGCTGCCGTCGCCCGGCATCAATGTGTCGGCCAGTGCCTGTTTTGACAGCGCAGCGGCAGCCAAACCAAGCCCGATCATGTTGCGGCGATCCATCAATCCCTCCACTTTTTGTTGGTCGCTCGCCGGTACGCTGCCGCTACCGGCCCCGCCGACGCTCCTCTTTGATCCAAGCATCTCACCCTTTTCCTTTTGCGGGCAAGGCGTATTGTTCGCGCATGAAAATCCATATCGCCGCCGCACTATTGTTCTTCGCGTCTGCCGCATCGGCGCAGGAAGCCGCCTATGGCCCGACGCTGGAAGGCTATGATTATCCCTTCCCGCTGCAGCATTACCGGTTCCAGAGCCAGGATGTGGCGATGGACATGGCTTACATGGATGTGAAGCCCGCCACGCCGAACGGGCATACGGTGGTGCTGCTGCATGGCAAGAATTTCTGCGCCGCGACCTGGGAAGGCAGCATCCGGGCGCTGAGCGGCGCCGGTTATCGCGTCATCGCGCCCGACCAGGTGGGCTGGTGCAAATCCACCAAGCCGCAACATTACCAGTACACCTTCGAGCAACTGGCGGCGAACACCCACGACTTGCTCAAGTCGCTGGGCATCACCCGCGCCATTGTGATGGGCCATTCCACCGGCGGCATGTTGGCGGTGCGCTACGGCCTGGCGTTCCCGGAGGATACCGAAAGACTGGTGCTGGTCGATCCGCTGGGGCTGGAAGACTGGCGCGCCAAGGGCGTGCCGTGGCAAAGCCTGGACGCGCAGTATCAGGTTCAGCTCAAGACCAGCGCCGACAGCATCCGCGATTATGAGCGCGTCACCTATTACGCCAATACGTGGAAGCCGGAATACGAGCCCTGGGTGCAGATGCTGGCCGGCATGTATCGCGGGGCCGGCAAGGCCATCGTGGCGTGGAATTCGGCCCTGACCTACGACATGATTTACAGCCAGCCGGTGTTCTACGAGTTCGAGAATTTGAAAATGCCGGTGCTGCTGATGATCGGCGACAAGGACAATACCGCGCCGGGCAAGCAGTTGGCGCCACCGGAAATCCGCGCAACCCTCGGCAACTATCCTGTGCTGGCGGAAGCGGCGGTCAAGCGCTTCAAACAGGGCAAGCTGATCCGCTTCGCGGACCTTGGTCACTCACCGCAGATCCAGGCCCCGGCGCGCTTCCACGCCGCGCTACTAGAGGCGCTTAAGCCTTAAATCCGTGCGTGCCCGCCCAGGACAAGAACAGTTCCGGCCAGGCGCCGCACGGCTTGCCTTGCGCCCAATGCAGGCTGAAGCCATGGCCGCCCGCCTCGAACACATGCATCTGTGAGGCGATCTTCGCCTCCTGCAGCTTCTGGTAAAACGCAATGCCGTTGGGCATGGGCGGCACAATGTCGTCATCGGCCGCCAGCGCCAGGAAGGACGGCACCGTATCGGCGCCGACATGTTTTTCCAACGACCATTTGTCGATCATCTCAGCGCTCGGATTTTCGCCCAGCAGCTTGTCGCGCGAACCGGCATGGGCGCCAGGCCCCATGGTGATGACCGGATACATATGCGCGGCGATGAAGGGTTTGGCGTCACCGCCGTCCGTGGCGCTGATCTTTTCGTAGGTGGTCATGCCATGGTGCAGCGCCAAGGAAGCCGACAAATGCCCGCCGGCGGAAAAGCCGATCACGCCCAATTTCTGGGCGCCATATTCGCCGGCGCGGATCAGGCGCATGGCGCGCTGGGCGTCCTGCAACGGCACCATGTCGCGGTTCTTCCAGCCCTCGCCCGGCAACCGGTAGCGCAGCACAAAGCTGATGATGCCGCGCGATGCGAAATACTGCGCGATCTCGCGGCCGCCGCGGTCGCCGCCCTCCGCGGCATAGCCGCCGCCCGGAATGATCAGCATGGCCAAGCCCGTGGGCTTGACGGGGCGATAGACGAAGAAACCCGGCTGCTGGATCTGGCTGACGGCGCGGACATGGAAACCATCCGGCTGCACCGCATCGATCACCTTGAGGTCCAGCTGGATGCCGGCGCCACCCGGCGGCGTGCCCGGCCACAGGCCGATGAATTCCTGGGAGTCGCCCGGCAGGTAGCCGGTCTCATGCGGCGGTGTCTGTCCCAGCGCCGCGCGCGGCAGCAGCGCGCCGCCAAGTCCCGCAGCCAGCAATGTGCGCCGGTCCATGTGCCCCTCCCCGTTCTTTTCCGGGATGCTCGCGCAGACCAGCGATCAAGACAAGCGGTCTAAATCTTCTGGTCGTATTCGCCCACTTCGGGATGGTTGCCCAGACGGGCGTCAATATCGGCAAACATGGCCCGCATATTGGCTTCTGAGGCCGGGCTTTCCACCACCACCACCAGCGAAGGCTTGTTGGACGAGGCGCGCACCAGGCCCCAGGTGCCGTCATCCAGGGTGACGCGCACGCCATTGACGGTGACGACGCTGACGATCTTGCGGCCCAATAGCGTCTCGCCCTTGTCCTTCAGGGTGGAGTATTCCTTCACCATCGCCTCGACCACGGCGTATTTTTTGTCGTCGGGGCAGTAGGGCGCCATGGTGGGCGAACCCCAGCTTTGCGGCAGTCCGTCATACAGCGCCGAAAGTTTCGCGCTCGGACCGGCCGCGTCCAGCATCTCCAGCACCTGGATGCCGGCGACGATGCCATCGTCGTAACCCAGCCCGATCGGTGGGTTGAAGAAAAAGTGGCCGGACTTTTCAAAGCCCGCCAGCGCCTTCAGCTCGGCGGTGCGGCGCTTGATATAGCTGTGGCCGGTCTTCCAGTAATCGGTCCGGGCGCCATTGGCCTTCAGCACGGGATCGGTGAGGTAAAGACCGGTAGATTTTACATCCACCACGAACTGCGCATCCTTGTGGTTGGCCGACAGACCGCGCGCCAGCATCACGCCAATCTTGTCGGCGAAAATCTCGCGGCCCTTGTCGTCCACCACGCCGCAGCGGTCGCCGTCGCCGTCAAAGCCCAGGCACAGATCGGCGCCCTGCTCTTTCACCACATGGCCCATGGCATGCAGCATTTCCATGTCTTCAGGATTGGGATTGTATTTGGGGAAGGTGAAGTCCAGATCGGTGTCCATGCCGATCACCTCGGCGCCGATGCGGCGCAGGGCTTCGGGCGCAAAGGCGCCGGCGGTGCCATTGCCGCAGGCTGCGATCACCTTGATGGGCCGCGACAGCTTGTGACCCTTGGTCACGGCCTGCAGATAGGTCTCGCGCATATCGGGCACGGCGATGTACTTGCCGCCGTCGCGTTCCTTGCCCAGACCTTCCAGCACGATCTTCTTGATAGCGTTGATCTCGTCCGGTCCAAAGGTCAGCGGCCGCTGCGCGCCCATCTTCACGCCGGTCCAGCCATTCTCATTGTGGCTGGCGGTGACCATCGCCACGGCGGGACAGTCCAGCGCGAACTGCGCGAAATAGGCGACCGGCGACAAGGCCAGTCCGATGTCGTGCACTTCGCAGCCAGCCTGCAGCAGCCCGATGGTCAACGCCTGCTTGATGGAAAGGCTATATGAGCGATAGTCATGGCCGGTGACGACTTTCGGCTGAACCCCGATGCCGTGCAAATAGGTGCCCAGCCCCAGGCCCAGCGCCTGGATGCCCAGCAGGTTGATCTCGGCGCCCAGCAGCCAGCGGGCGTCGTATTCGCGGAAGCCGGTCGCCTTGACCAGCGGCTCCATCTCGTAGGCGACGGT
>CANBZE010000118.1 GCA_947373775.1 Alphaproteobacteria bacterium | reverse complement strand
GGCCATCGGCCAGCGGTTTTTGCCAGACGCCATCACAGGGCGTGGCGGCTGTGGCGGGTGACAGGGCGGCGGCCAGAATTGCCGCCGCGATAGCGAAGCGCATGGAAAATCCCTTCAAAAAATACGGCCGGCAAAATCAGCGAAGCGGTCGATGCCCGGTCACGGCATTCCAGATCGCCAGCACGATGACGGCGCCGATCACCGCCACCACGGTCGATACGATGAAACCGTGCTGGTTATAGTCGAAGTCTCCGTTCAGGGTCTTGAACAGGAAGCCGCCGGCCAGCGCCCCCACCAGTCCCAGCGCGATATTGACCATGCAGCCGCCGCTCTGCTTGCCCATGACCAGGGTCGAGAGCCAGCCGATAAAGGCGCCGAAGAAAATCCAGCCGAGAATAAACATGCGGTACGCTCCGCTATTTGAGGCTGACGTATAACATGGTGATTGCCGCCGCCGCCATCACGGCGGTGGACAGCCAGCCCAGCCCGCCCAGCACCCATCCGGCGCGGAATTCTCCCATCTTGGCCCGGCTCTGGGCCACGAACATCAGCGCCGCCATCAGCGGCACGGCGATGACACCGTTCAGCACCGCGCTCCAGTACAATGCCTTGATGGGATCCAGCGGCGACCAGTCGATGCCCAGGCCCAGCAGCACCGCCGCTCCGATCACGCAATAAAAGCCGCGCGCCTGCCACGGCATGTTGTCCAGGCCGGTCTTCCATCCCGCGGCTTCCGCCACGGCATAACCCGCCGATCCCGCCAGTACCGGAATCGCAAGCAATCCGGTGCCGATGATTCCCAGGCTGAACAAAGCGAAGGCAAAGTCGCCGGCGATGGGCTTGAGTGCCTGGGCCGCCTGGCCGGCGGTATTGATGCCCGTGATATTGTGGGCATGCAGGGTTGTCGCGGTGGCGATCATGATGGACAGCGCAATCACATGGGATATCGCCATACCGGCAATGGTATCCACGCGGATGCGCGCGACGGCGGCGGGCCCCTCGAGCGGTTGATCGATCAAGGGATGCTCTTCGGCATTCTGGTCCACTTCCTCGACCTCCTGGGCGCTCTGCCAGAAAAAGAGATACGGGCTGATGGTGGTGCCGAAGATGGCGACAATGGTAATCGCCGCGTCGTCGGTGAGATTGGGATGCAGCCCGATCAGTCCAGCCCCGATCTCCTTCCAGTCCAGCGGCAACAGGAACAGGACGGCGACATAGGCGAACAGGCTGAAGGTCAGCACCATCAGGAGACGGGAATAGCGGCGATAGGGAATGAAAAGCTGCAACCCCAGCGACAGCAGCGCGAAGAAAATCGTCAGGGCATGCTGATTGAGGCCGGTGACCAACTTGGCCGCTTCGCCCATCGCCGCCAAATCAGCGCCAACATTAACTGTGTTGGCGATGAACAGCAGCGCGAGCAGGCCCAGCACCAGCGGGCGCGGCATCACTTGGCCCATATTATAGGCCAGGCCCCGGCCGGTGACCCGGCCGATCAGGGCGCAAATCATCTGGATCGCCGCCAGCAACGGAAAGGTCAGCGGGATTGCCCAGAGCAGGTTGAAACCGAACTGCGCGCCTGCCTGGCTGTAGGTGGCGATGCCGCTGGGATCGTCGTCCGCCGCCCCGGTGATCAGGCCCGGTCCCAGCTGCTTGAGCAGGGGGGCGGTGTGTACCCTCGTGCGCAGGTCGGGCTTGGTTCTGGACATGTGCGCAACCTTGCAGAAAATAGGTGGCAGGAAGAAATTGGAATCGAAGCGGGGGCGGCCCCGTTATAGAATGCCGGGGAAGGCAAAGGGAGATAGCATGACTCGTTATATTTTGGCCGCCTTGCTGACCTGTATGGCGCTGCCCGCGCTGGCCCAGCCGGATGCGGCGGCGCCCGTCCCGACCGGCAGGGCCTGCCTGCGTCAGGGACAGATCCATGACTACCAATATGCACCGGGCGGGCGCGCCCTGATCGTGATCGACCAGTCGCGCGTGCGATACCGGCTGACCTTCATGGCCAAATGCTATGATATCGACCGCGAGTTCGGCCTGCGCTTCAAGACCCGCGGCGTGGGCAGCCTGTCCTGCGTCGCCAAGGGCGACTCGGTGTTGCTGCAAAATGCCGGCAGCCCGCGCGAATGCTTCATCCGGATGATCGAGTACCAGACCCCGTTCCTGGACCGCGCAGACCTCGCCGCCATGGGCACCGGCCGCCTGCGCTAGTGCCGGCGCGTTGAATCGTATAGGCAGGCGGCAGGAAGGGGTATTTTGCCGTCGGCGTGGAAGGCGTGTCCAAGCCCATGAATTTGGGCAATCTGGTGCGGATCGCGCATGCCTTTGACGCCAGCTTCTTCTTCTCCGTCGCGCCGCGGCTGAACCTGGCCAAAGCCAACAGCGACACCAGCAACGCCGAAGGCGTGCTGCCTTTCTATTCCTACGATCATCCGTCCGATTTCCGCCTGCCGATGGGCTGCCGGCTGGTGGGGGTGGAAATCACCGACGATGCGGTGGAATTGCCGCGCTTTCGCCATCCCAGCCGCGCGGCCTATGTCTTTGGGGCCGAGCGCTATTCCCTGTCGCCCCAGATGCTGTCGCTGTGCGAATTCGTGGTCAAGATTCCCACCCGCTTTTCGATCAATGTGGGGATGGCCGGCGCCATCGTGCTGTATGACCGTCTTGTGAGCCTGGGCGGCTATGGTGGGCGGCCGATCACGCCCGGTGGAGAAAATGTGGACATTCCCCCGGCGCATAGTTGGGGCGCACCAAAGTCGAAGCCCAGGGACTATTAGGGGTGAGGTTGGCGGCCAAGCCAACCGAACGCCGAGCAACCGTCAGGTTGCGAAGGCCGGGGGGAATTGGACGATTAGGGTTGGAATTCCAGAGAGTCAGTCCATATAAGACCCATGCCGACTCCCGCCCTGAAAATCACCAATCTCCGCAAGGTCTATCGCCGTGGCAATGTCGCGGTGGAAGACCTGTCCCTGACGGTGGAGGAGGGCGATTTCTTCGGCTTCCTGGGTCCCAATGGTGCGGGCAAGTCCACCACCATTCACTGCGTCACCGGCATCGCCAATCCCACGTCGGGCACGATCGAGATCTTCGGACTGGACGCGGTGAAGAATTATCGCGAAGCCCGCCGGCTGGTGGGGCTTTGCCCGCAGGAATTCAATGTCGATCCCTTCGCCAAGCCCGCCGACATCGTGGACTGGGCGGCCGGCTATTTCGGCCTGAACCGGGCGCAGCGCAAATCCCGCGTCGATCACCTGATGGAGCGGTTCGAACTGACGCCGCACCTGAAGAAAAGTTTTCGCGAATTGTCGGGCGGACTGAAACGCCGTGTGGTGCTGGCGCGCGCGCTGGTGCACGACCCCAGGCTGATCATCCTGGACGAACCCACCGCCGGCGTGGATGTGGAGCTGCGCCGGGTGCTGTGGAACTACCTGACTGAGATCAACCAGGACGGCCGCACCATCCTGCTGACTTCGCATTACCTGGAAGAGGTGGAGCGGTTGTGCCGCGACATCGCCATCGTCGCCAAGGGCCGGATCGTGCGCCAGGGCACCAAGGATGAAATGGCGGGCACGCCGGGCAGCCTGGAGCGCGCCTATCTGGTCGCCACCGGCGCCGAACCTGATCATGTCGCGGGGCAATAGATGAGCGCGCCGGATCTCACCCCCATGGGCATCAACTGGATCGGGCTGGGCACCATCGTGCGCCGCGACGTGTCGCGCATGCTGCGCGTGCCGATCCAGGTCTTCATCGCGCCCTGGAGTTCGGCGCTGCTGTTCATTTTCGTGTTCGGCTATGTGCTGGGCGGCACCATGCGCACCATCGGCGGCCATAAATATATCGAGTTCGTCATGCCGGGCGTCCTGATGATGAACATCATTACCGCCGCCTTCCTGCAGTCCTCTTCGGCGATCTATTTTTCCCGCTTCATCCGTTTCGTGGAGGAGATGCTGGTCGCGCCGCTGTCCTACATGGAAATGGTGGTGGGCAGCCTGACCACCGTGGTGGTCCGCGCCACCGTCACCGGCATCGGCATCCTGGTCCTGGGCCTGTTCTTCGGCGCCACCACCATCGAATCCTGGCCGCTGTTCATCTTCTGGATCGTGGCGGTCTCGGTCATCTTCGGCCTGGCTGGTATCCTGATCGGGCTGTGGTCCAAGAGCTTCGAGCAACTCAACATGCCGGTGGTGTTCTTCCTGACGCCGCTGTCCATGCTGGGCGGCAGCTTCTTCACGATGAAGATGCTGCCGGACTGGCTGCACTGGATGCTTTGGGCCAATCCCTTCTTTTACTTCATCAACGGCATTCGCGGCGCGATGATCGGCGTCGACGAGGCGCCTCAGGGCCTTTCCATCGTGCTGACCTTGCTGATGATCGCGGCGCTGGGCGGGCTGGTATGGCGGCTGTTCTCGCGCGGCTACGGACTGCGCGAGTAGCGCGGGTCTTTTGCGTCCTGAGTGCGTCGCGCGATCGCTCATGGGCTCTTACGCCCACATCGCTCCGCGCGCCTGCTCAGGCCACAAAATCCCTCGCGCTAGGAACAACTTGCGATAGGTGGGGGCAAACCGGTATCCTCCTGCCCGATCACACAAACGCCCGATTCCGCTGCGATTTTGCGCGTGGAACGACTTAGCCGGAGCCGATATGACCAGGATTTTGGGACTTTTCACCGCTGCCGCCCTTTGCGCCGGCGCTGTTGCGCCCGCCGCGGCGGAACCGGCCAACCTGCTCGGTGTGTTCGGTAATTGGACGGCTTATTCCTCGGGTTCCGGTTCCAGCCTGACCTGCTATGCCATGTCCAAGCCACGCGCCAGCCAGCCCAAGACGGCCAAGCGCAGCGCCATCTACCTGATGGTGTCGGACTGGCCCAGCCGCAAGGTGAAGGGCGAACCGCAGATCGTGTACGGCTATCAGGCCAAGGAAGGCGGCACGGCCGCGCTTGGCGTGGGCCCCGACAAGTTTTCCTTCTTCATCCGCAACAACGGCAAGGATGGCAGCGCCTGGCTGCAGCAGCTGAACGACAATTCGCGCCTGGTCTCGGCCATGGTCGGCGGCGTGTCGGCGGTGGCCAGCGGCGTCTCGAGCAAGGGCACCAAGACCAGCGACACCTACAGCCTGTCCGGCTTCAATGACGCGATGGCCAAGGTGCACGCCGCCTGTAATATGTGATGGAAAAACGTCTCCCCCTCATTGGTCTCGACAGGGAGGCGCTGAAGACGGCGTTGGCCGTAGCGGGCGTGCCGGCAAAATCGCTGCCCATGCGTACAAACCAGTTGTGGAACTGGATCTATGTCCATGGCGCGAAGGACTTCGCCGCCATGACAAACCTGGCCAAGGATTTCCGCGGTCTGCTCGAGCAAAATTTCTCGCTTGATCGGCCCGAAGTCGTCACCGCGCAATTGTCCGAGGACGGTACCCGCAAGTGGCTGCTGAAGACCGGCGCAGGCATTGAGTTCGAGACCGTCTATATCCCCGAAGCTGATCGCGGCACCCTGTGTGTGTCTTCGCAGGTCGGCTGTACGCTCACTTGCCGCTTTTGCCATACCGGCACCCAGAAACTGGTGCGCAACCTGAATCCCGACGAAATCTTGGGCCAGATCCTGATCGCCAAGGACGCGCTGGAGGATTGGCCGTCGACGGCGCCGGGCCGCAAGGTGACCAACATCGTGATGATGGGGATGGGCGAGCCGCTTTATAACTTCGATCACGTGAAGTCGGCGCTGGCCATCGCCATGGACGGCGACGCCATCGCCATGTCCAAGCGCCGCGTCACCCTGTCCACCGCCGGCGTGGTGCCGATGATCCCGCGCGCCGGCAACGAGATCGGCTCGTCACTGGCGATCTCGCTGCATGCGGTGACCGACGAAATCCGCGACCAGATCGTGCCGATCAACAAGAAGTATCCCATCGCCGAACTGATGGAGGCCTGCCGCACCTATCCCGGCGCCTCCAACGCGCGGCGCATCACGTTTGAGTATGTGATGCTGAAGGGCGTGAACGACTCCCTGGCCGACGCCCGGGCGCTGGTGAAGCTGGTTGCGGGCATCCCCGCCAAGATCAACCTGATCCCGTTCAATGCCTGGCCGGGCGCGCCGTATGAATGCTCCGACTGGAGCCAGATCGAGAAATTCGCCGAGATCGTCAACAAGGCCGGCTATGCCTCGCCGGTGCGTACCCCGCGCGGCCGGGACATCATGGCGGCCTGCGGCCAGCTCAAGAGCGAAAGCGTGAAAGAGCGTGCTTCCGCCCGGGTGGCTCGCGAAATCGGCGATATCCAGTCCGAGCAGCTGGCCCGGATGCCGCACTAGATTTTGGGGCTTTTTTGCCTATAGTCCCGGCGATTTTGCAGGATTTCGATCGTGGCCA
>CANBZE010000117.1 GCA_947373775.1 Alphaproteobacteria bacterium | reverse complement strand
GCCACCACCTTCTCCTTCAATCTTCCGGCGGGCGAGCCGATCAGCAAGGCTTCCGATGCGATCCAGCGCACCATGGCGCGGCTGAACGTGCCGCTGACCATTCACAGCGAGCCGGCGGGCACCTTCCAGCTTTTCCAGAAGTCGCTGGCCAATGAGCCGCTGCTGCTCCTGGCCGCGATCATCACCATCTATATCGTGCTGGGCATGCTGTATGAAAGCCTGATCCACCCGATCACCATCATCTCCACCCTGCCGTCGGCGGGTGTGGGCGCGGTGCTGGCGCTGTTGATGTTCAAGACCCAGTTCGACCTGATCGCCACCATTGGCGTCATCCTGCTGATTGGTATCGTCAAGAAGAACGCCATCATCATGATCGATTTCGCCATCGATCTGGAGCGCAAGGAGGGGCTCAGCTCCTATGACGCCATCTACAAGGCGTGCCTGCTGCGCTTCCGTCCCATCATGATGACCACCACGGGCGCCATCCTGGGCGCGCTGCCGCTGGCGATCGGCCTGGGCGAGGGTTCCGAGCTGCGCCAGCCCCTGGGCATCTCCATCGTGGGCGGGCTGTTCCTCAGCCAGATCCTGACGCTCTACACCACGCCGGTGATGTTCCTGTACATGGACCGGTTCGGGAATTGGACCAGCGGGTTCTGGAACAGGTGGTATCACGGCATGATGGGCGACAAGCCCGAGGATCACATCCCCACGCCGAAGCCGTCGCCGGCTGAATAGATTCAGATCGGTGGAAACGCCTCGCTCGCGCTCGGCGGTGTGACGCTCAAATCGGTCGTCGCGCTACGCTGTTGCTGGCGACGGACCGATTTTCCCCGCTTACGCAGGTCGCATCACAGATTGGGCAGATCATCCTGTGAGCCGGGCGCCTTGCCTTCATTGATCTTGGCGTTGCGGCTCTGGCGATACAGGTTGCGGGTCGTCGCATAGAAGTCGATCGACGAACGCTCGATGGTTTCCACCTGGTCCAGGGTCGAGGCGCGGGCGTCCAAGATGCCGATGCCGAAGCGCACCACCATCCAGGTGTCCTTGCCGTGGAAGCGAACATAGGTCAGCGGGTCGAACGCCTGATCCACGCCGACGCCCAGCAGGTCGCGGGGCGGCAGGGGGCCGGCAAAGGGCAGCACCAGGTAGGAGCCTTCGGCGATGCCGTTCTTGCCCAGGGTGATGCCGAAATCATTGTCGTGATTGGGAATGCCGATCTTGCTGGCGACGTCGATCAACCCGCCCAGCCCGACAGTGGAATTGATCAGCAGGCGTCCGGTGGTGTTCACCGCCTTGTCGCCGTCGCCCTGCAGCACGTCATTGGCCAGGACGACCGGAGAATTCAGATTGTTAAGGGCATTGTGGATGCCGTCGCGCACCGGTTCGGGCAGCACGGCGCGATAGCCCTCGGCGACGGGCCGGGCCACCGCATGATCCATGCGCACGTCGAAATCGAACACGTCGCGGTTGGTCTTTTCCCAGGGATCGTTCTGGGCCAGGGATTCAGGGCTGGGGGTGCTGCACGCGCTCAGGGCCAGACCCAGAGCCAGCGCGGAGATCACCGGAAGAGAGATTTTCATGCCCCACCAAATACAGGAATCAAAATAAAATAGCGTTTACGGCGAGTCTGTAACGTTCAATATCGGTATTCGTGCCGCAAGGCACAAGAGGGTTCCCGTTTCCTTCCCCTGCGGCGTCCTGACCCTGTTTGGGCCAGCCCGGACGGCCAAAACCCCAATGACATGACGGTCATACGGGCCGGAGACGGGGGCGGATCAGCCGTTGCGGATTTGCTACAGGCTCGGACCGCGATGGGGTGACATTTTGATCTGCAGCCGGGTCCACAGGCTTGTCCATGACCATGGGAGGGGCTTGCAGGGCGGCGACCCCAAATCCCAGCGCAAAGACATTCTGTCCCAGAAAACATGCCCGCATGTGTGACCTTCCGCTTGGACAGGTACAAAGCGCGATACGCAAAAGCGCTGCCGGGCGGATCAGGAAAAGATCAAACTTTCTTCGCGGTCCAATGCAGCGCCCCTGTCATGGCGGCCAGATCCAGCAGGATCAGGTAGCGGTAATCGCAGGCGATGGAGATCGCCGCGAAGGTGAGGGTGAAAAGCAGTGCCCCCAGAAGGAGTCCTGCGATGGCGGCATCGCCGGGTTCGCCCCGCCGCAGCAGCAGGACCAAAAGCACCAGCGCCAGCGCCCCCCAAAGAACGTGGGAATAGACGGGGGTGGTGAAAAACAGGTGCGCGTAATTGGCCACCGCACGATCCTGGAGCCGCTTGCCCGGCGTCAGGCCCAGCTGGCGCAGCTGATCGGGAGGCCCCTCGATCCCATTATGGGAGAAATGGCAGACCCCGCTGTCGGGGGTTGTCAGAACCGCGCCGAACGCCGCCATCCGCACGCGCAGGTAGAGAAGCGGGTAATCGGTCACCAGTTCTTTCCAGGCGCGGCCCATCGCGCCTTCGGGTACGTTGGATAGCTCGTGATTGATGGCAGGATCGGCGGCAAAGGGATCGTTGCGCAGCGGGGTGTAAAGCACCGGGCTCTTCTGGCGCAGGACGTTGGCAAATTCCGGGTCTTCCGCCGTCAGTGACGGCAGGGGCAAAGCGGGGTTGCGCGCCAGCGCACCGGCCAGGTCATAGGCCTGGCCCAGCCGCACTTGGGCGCTCGCGCCGTCGCCGCCATCGCTGCGCGCCACCAGCCACAGGCTGGTGCCTAGCCCCAAGGTCACAGTCACGATCAGGAATCCGGTGCCCAGCAGCCAGCGCTTTCGTGGGCTCGCCCAGGCAAGCGCCAGCGCCGCCACCGGCAGCAGCACCACCGCGTTCTGGCGCACGCCCGCCGCCAGCGCCAGCAGCAGCGCCGCCGCCGCCAGCCAGCGCCGGCGTTCGGTTTTCGCAAAAACCGCCAACGCCGTGAAACCGGCGATGGCGGCGTTGGCGCCCAAAATGTCTTTCCAGATCTGGCCCTGGAACATCAGGAATTGCGGCGTCAGAATGATTGCCAGCGCTACCAGAACCGTGCCGGTGTTGCGCGGCTTCAGAGATAGCAGTGCCAGCCAGGCGCCCAGCAGAAGCAGGGTTTGGAAAAGCAGAAACAGCAGGGTGCCCGGCACAATGGCGTCGAACACACCCAGCAGCCAGGCCATGATCGGCGGATGCCAGCTGTTGTAAGCGCCGCTGCGGCCGCTGGCGAGCTGCTGCACTGAGTCATAGGTCAGCTGGCCCGGCGCCGTCAGAGCCAGCATCACGGCAAAGCCGGCAAGCAGAACGGCGCTGGCGGCTTTGCGCGCAGTCACTTCAGCCGCGTCCGACCTCATCCTCTGCCGAAGAGGGGCATCTTGGTGGCCATGATGGTGACAAAGGCCACGTTGGATTCCAGCGGCAGGCCGGCCATGAAAGCCACCTGCTGGCCGACATGGTCCACGTCCATGCGTGGCTCGATTCCCAACTTGCCGTCGGCCTGCAGCACGCCCTGGGTCATGCGCTGGGTCATTTCGGTGGCGGCATTGCCGATGTCGATCTGGCCCGCGGTGATGTCAAAAGGCCGTCCGTCCAGAATGATAGATTTGGTCAGGCCGGTCATGGCGTGCTTGGTGGCCGTGTAAGGCGCGCTGTGCGGGCGCGGCCGGTCGGCGCTGATCGAGCCGTTGTTGATGATGCGCCCGCCCTGCGGCGCCTGCGCCTTCATCATCCGCACCGCTTCCTGGGTACACAGGAATGCACCGGTCAGGTTGACACCGACAATGGCCTGCCATTGTTCGAAGCTGAGGTCCTCGATCGGGACGGCGGGGGTGCCCATGCCGGCGTTGTTGAACAGCATGTCCAGGCGGCCGAACTTGTCCTTGATCCTGGCGAAGATGGCTTTGACCTGAGCGGGATCGCCGACATCGCCGGGCGCGACCAGGTGATCGCCCTTCAGCACCTTGGCGGTTTCTTCCAGCGCGTCCTGCTTGCGGCCGACCAGCGCGCAGCTCCAGCCTTGGGCCGCCAAAGCCTTGGCGGTGGCCCGGCCCACGCCGCTGCCGGCGCCGGTGATCATTGCAATTTTGTTCATTTGTCCCTCAACCCCTCAAAGGCGGCTTTGCCGATTGGCCAAACCATAGATTCCATAAGGCTTTAGAGGCAACAGTGGCGCCGCGCCCCTACGCTTTATTTGGCCTCATATTTCCGTTAGAGCTTGGCCGCCTGACCCAAGGCGACGGAGCACGCCGGGCGAGGGTCCTATATTGCAGGGGAATTTCATGCGTAAAGCCTTGGCTCTGGCTTTTTTGGCCACCAGCGCGCTTGCCACGGGTCCGGTCTGGGCCCAGGCGGACAGCGATACGTCCCGTACCCAGGTCGCGGGCCTGGAAAAGGTCGTGGTCACCGCCCGCAAGCGCGAGGAAGACGAACAGGCGGTTCCGATCTCCATCACCGCTTTCAGCCAGGCCGATCTGGACAAGCTGGGCGTGAAGACCATCGAGGACCTCAAATACGTCACCCCCTCAGTCTATGTCGCCCCCACCACCTTCCGGCAGGACACGCTGAACGTCACCATCCGCGGCCAGCGCAATTTCGACGCCCCGTCGGGCGGCGGCAATCCGGGCCTGGGCTTTGATACCGCATCGGCCGTCTACAAGGACGGTGTCTATTACGCGCGCGCCATCGGCCTGACCGGCTCGCTGTTCGATCTGGACAATGTCGCGGTGTTGAAGGGCCCGCAGGGCACGTTGGTCGGCCGCAACACCACCGGCGGCGCCATTCTATATAACCGCCGCGATCCGGGTCCCGATTTCGGCGGCTATGTCCAGGCCACGGTGGGCGATTATGGCCGCACCGGTCTGCAGGGCGCGGTCAATTATCCGCTGACCGACAATCTGTTCCTGCGCGTGGCGCTGAATACGGAAAACCAGAAGGGCTATCTGGCCAACATCTTCTACGATCCGTACACCGCCGGGCGGCGCAACAACCAGGCGGCCTTTGGCAGCAAGAAGCTGGCCGGTGTGTTTTCGCTGAAGTGGCAGATCGACGACAGCTTCAGCCTGTTGCTGCGCGCCGATGTGGCCAGCGAGCATGACACGGGCTCCAGCTATCATGACCTGGGCACCTTCACCGGCACGGTGGCGTCGGCTGGGCGCACCTCGATCTGCAATATCCCGGCGACCTGCGTCGGCTTTACCGATTTGCGAGGCCAGGCGATCGCGCCGTTCTACAACACCGCGACCGCGACCAGCGTCAGCAATCCCAACACTTCGCCCCAGACCTACAATACCCTCCTGAACTCCATCACCCGCGAGCAGGCGGCCGGCTTCTGGAGCACGGACCAGGATGTTTCCAACCTGGTGGGCGGGCACTACCAGACTTATTCGGCCACCGCGAACAAGAATTTCGGTGATATCGATGTGCGCCTGATGGGCGCCTATCGCACTTTCGACAACGCCGGCACGGCGGTCAGCCGCGGCCAGCCTTTCGAGACCAATACCTATCTCTACAATTTTCCGCGCTATGAATCCTACCAGAGCGAGCTGACGGTCAACGGCAAGGCGCTGGAAGGCAAGCTGAACTGGACCACCGGCCTGTTCTATTTCAATGAACGCAGCCCCAATGACGGCGGTATGCTGTACCTGTTCCTGCCCAGCGCCGGCTCGGCGCCGACCGCGGCAGCGGGCAAGCAGATCACCGTCACCGACTGGAGTCGCAACAGCGAGGAAAACAGTTCCTACGCGGCTTATGCGCAGGGCACCTATAGCATCTGGAGCGACACGCGCCTGACAGCGGGCGTGCGCTACACTTATGACGAGCGCTATGCCCATATCGAAACCCAGACCACCCAGACGCCGGCCAATGTCACCACCAACAATGCGCTGATCGCGGCGGGCAAGCCGGGCGTGCTGAGCACCGGCGGCTATACCTTCGAAGGCATTACCTATAGCGGGTTCAGCAGCCTGTGCGGACTGACCAATGCCCAGGGCAAAGTGTTCCCGCAGGCGCAATGCGCCCAGGATCTGCGCCGCAGCTATCACAAGCCGACCTGGACCCTGGCGTTGGACCATGACCTGTGGGACGGCACCATGGTCTATGCCACGATGCGCTCGGGCTACCGGGCCGGCGCCATCAACACCCAGGCGGTCAATGTCGCGGTGCTGACGGCCAAGCCGGAGCAGGTGCAGGATTATGAAATCGGCGTGAAGTCGGACTGGCAGCTGGCGGGAGTTCCGCTGCGCACCAACCTGGCGCTGTACGAAACCGCCTATCACGATATCCAGGTGCAGCAGTCCTTTCCCAACGTGACGTTGGCCACCACCATCAGCGGCGCGCTCTGCGACCAGGGCCAGTTCAATGCCGGCAACTGCCTGGGCACCTTCAACGACAACATCACGACCAACGCGCGGGCCGCCAAGATCTATGGCGTGGAATGGGACATCACCGCCATTCCCACCGACTGGCTGACCCTGAATGC
>CANBZE010000116.1 GCA_947373775.1 Alphaproteobacteria bacterium | reverse complement strand
ACTGGCGGGAACAGCGTCTGCGGGTTTTGCTTGTGAAGCGGAACTCATCGGGTTCAATTGTGGCATGGCAGATGAATTAACAGAAGTCGGTGGAAAGGCCCGGTTGTATGTGACCGGTGATCTGGGCGAAGGCGTGGCAGTGACCCTGGATGAAGGGCAGACGCATTATCTTCTGCATGTGCTGCGGGCCAAGGCCGGGAACCTGATGTCGCTGTTCAATGGCCGTGACGGTGAATGGCTGGCGCAGATTGCACAGGCCGGCAAGCGCGGCGTGACCGCGACGTGCCGCAAGCAGACGCAAGCTCAGTGCGGGGTGCCCGATATCTGGCTGGCCTTTGCACCGGTGAAAAAAACACCGTCCGATTACCTGGTGCAGAAAGCGGCGGAACTGGGCGTGTCGGTCCTGCAGCCCGTCTTCACACGCCGCACCATCGTGACCCGCATCAATGGAGAGCGCATGACCGCCAATGCGGTGGAAGCGGCCGAGCAGTCGGAGCGGTTGACGGTGCCGGAGATTCGCGCCGGTATCAGCTTCGACAAGCTGCTGGCATCCTGGCCGCAAGACCGCCGCCTGCTGTTCTGCGATGAAGGCGGCGATGCCAAGGCGATGACGCAAGCGGCGCGCGAAAGCCGCGGCGGTCCGACCGGCATTCTCACCGGGCCGGAAGGCGGCTTTGATCCGGCCGAGCGCGCCGCCCTGCGCGCGCTGCCCTTTGTGGTGCCGGTGAGTTTGGGGCCGCGCATCCTGCGCGCCGACACCGCGGCGCTGGCGGCGCTGGCGATCTGGCAGTCAATCGCCGGCGATTGGAGCTAGTCCGTCATCCTCGGTCAGCTTGCGCCAGGCGAAGACCTGCGCGGCGGCGCCGGCGCCGAGCTGAAACCACAGGGTCAGCGCCGTCAGCGGCAAGGCCAGATACCAGTGCTCCACCATCCGGTTGAGCTGGGCGATCTGCCAGGCGGCCTGAAGCGCATCGCGAGCTTCCTTGCTGGCGCCGGATGGCGGGGTGGGCGGAAACCCGCCCAGCCAGAAGCCGAAGGCCTGGTTGATGATGCCGATTGGAATGACGATGGCCAGCGTGATCAGGAGGATCCGCCAGAAATTGCGATGGGACAATTGCCAGCTGCGCCGCACGCCCAGCCGCTGCTCTTCCACATTGACCGGCGCCAGCAGGAACAGGAAGCGGATGCCAAAGAAAAAGAAGCTCAGGGCGTAGGCCCCCACCATCAGGCCGGCCAGGATGGCGACGACAGGACGGCTGCCGGGCAGGGCTTTCATCAAGAGGTCGAAGCCGAAGGCCAGCATCAGTCCGGCGAGAAAGAGCGCGACGGCCAGCGCAACGATGGCGCCAATGGCAGCAAACAGGCCGCCCAACAGCCGCCACATCGGCCTGTTGAAATGGAAGGCCACCCAGGATGGGGACGGCCGGCCCAAGGCCAGTTCGGTGACGGCTGTGTATTGGGCGACGTAAAACAGCAGGGCGAGCGGGATCAACAGCAGCAACGGTCCGAATAGTCCGATGGCGGCCGGATCGTGCGCCTGGGTCGCGGCCATGAACAAAGCGATGCGCTTCATCAAAAGGAACGCGACGGCCATTTGCGCCACGAGCGGCAGCCAGATCGCCTTGAACACCGCAAGCGCATTGCCGAAGACAAAGCGATAGGCGTGCGCGATTGCTCCGCCGACGGGTATTTTCTTTTTCATTGTTCCCACCCAGATCGCGCGCAAAGCCTAGCAGTTTGCGCCTCTGGGTGGAACGGTGCCGTCAGGGCTTGTCGTAAATCTTTCGCGCATCCCGCCACACATCCCAGAAGGCCGGCGGCGTCGTGCCCTCCGTGCGGGACTGCAGGATGTCGAGGTGGCTGTGCCAGCCGACGGACACGCCGTCGGCATAGTCGTCGGTGGGAATCTTGCTGTGGGTGAGGGTGAGGCGAACCTTGTCACCTTCTTCCGTCAGCCGGAATTCCACTTCCGAGATATTGGCCGGGTTCTTTTCCCCGCCGAAGGTGAAGGCCAGGCGGTGCGGCGGCTCGAACGCCAGCAGGACATTGCGGGATTGGTGGCCGTTCTTGTCCATCTCTGCCATTTCCGGCGGCGGCGCGGCGGTATTTGGCGACAGGTCGGAATGCTTGAAGCGCATTTCGAAGCTTTCGCCCACCTTGGCGGGCAGGGGACCGGAGGCGAACCATTCGCCGCGCTTTTTGGCGTCGGTCAGGTAATCCCAGACCTTTTCGATCGGTCCGGGCAGGATGCGCACGAACTGCAAAGTGGAATCATTAATTCTGGTTGCCTTGTCGCCCATCGCACTACCCTTTGAGTTTGTTGATATTGACGCCGTATCGTTCGGCGTTTTTGGGAAAAAGATCGCTGCGTTTGGGGAAGTCGCCGCGCAGCCCCGCTTCAATCAGGTCCAGCATGGTGTGCCAGCCCATCATGGTCTGGTTCTGCATGGCTTGCGGAATGGGGCGGTGGATCAGCGTCAGGCGTGATTCTTCCAAGGTGAATTCCAGGTAGGAAATCGGAAAGCGCGACCCGTTTTCACCCGGCGAAAAGACATTCCAGGTGTAAGCAAGGAACTGCGGCGGCCGCCAGCCGGTGACCACGCCGCGCACATGCCCGCCCATCAGCGCCACGGCGCCGCCTTCGCGTGGTTCGATCGCGCCTTCGCCATACCATTCCGGCAACTTCTTGCTGTCGGTGAGAAAGGCCCAGACTTTCTCCGCCGGCGCATCGAACTCGCGGACAAAGCGCATCGCGCTTTCGGCAAGAATCTCGCCCTTCATGGCTGGTCCTTTTTCAGCGCGGCTTCCAGCGCATCCAGCCGCGGGTTCCAGAAGGCGGTGATGCGCGCCACCCAGTCGGAAACTTCGCCGACGCCTTCGGGATCCAGGGAATAGATGCGCCTCTGCCGGTCGGTTCGGACGGTCACCAGCTTGGCGGTCTTCAGGGTTTTTAGATGCTGGGAAATTGCCGGCGGCGACAGGGCGAAGCGTCCCGCGATCTCACCCGAGGACAGGGCGCCCACGGCCAGCATCTCGACGATGCGCTGGCGGGTGGGGTCGGCAAGGGCTTGTAGAGCACTCATGCCCTATTGATTCCGTATATACTTAATTAAGTCAAGACGAAAATGAAGATATCTTGCGCCCATCCGGCGCGCTGCCTAAGTACGGCCCCGAGGGTTCTTCATTCATGTCCATTCCGCAGTCCGCCAGCGGCCCGATCCAGAGCCGCGATGACCTTGTTCGTCACCTGTCGAAGGGCTGCCGCCCCAAGGCGGACTGGAGCATTGGCACCGAGCACGAGAAATTCGTCTACGACCTGAAGACCCACAAGCCGGTCGCCTATGACGGCAAGCCGGGCATCCGCCAGCTCTTGGAAGGCATGCAGCGTTTCGGCTGGGCACCGATCAAGGAGGGCGACAACATCATCGGCCTTATGGGAACGGGGGCCCAGAACGGCGCGTCGTTGAGCCTGGAGCCGGGTGGACAGTTCGAATTGTCGGGCGCTGCGGTCAAGACCATCCATGAGACTTGCGCCGAAACCAACCTGCACCTGGATCAGACGCGCGAGGTCGCGGGTGAGATCGGCGTCGGTGTGCTGGGCTTCGGCTTTGCGCCGTCCTGGCCGCTGGACGAAGTGCCGGTGATGCCCAAGGGCCGCTACAAGATCATGCGCGAATATATGCCCAAGGTCGGCGCCTATGGGTTGGACATGATGTTCCGCACCTGCACCGTGCAAGTGAATTTGGATTTCGAATCCGAAGCCGACATGGTGAAGAAATTCCGCGTCGGCCTGGCGCTGCAGCCCATCACCACCGCCCTGTTCGCCAACTCGCCGTTCCGCGAAGGCCGGCCCAGCGGTTTCCTGTCATACCGGGCGCAGGTGTGGACCGACGTGGACAATGCCCGCGCCGGCATGCTGCCCTGGGTGTTCGAGGACGGCATGTCGTTCGAGCGCTATGTCGACTATGCGCTGGATGTGCCGATGTATTTCCTCTACCGCGACGGCAAGTATATCGACATGGCGGGCAAGAGCTTCCGCAAGTTCCTGGCCCGCGAAATACCGGAGGTGGCGCACATCACACCGATGATGAGCGACTGGGCCGATCATCTCACCACCATCTTCCCGGAAGTGCGGCTCAAGAGCTTCCTGGAAATGCGCGGCACCGATGGCGGCTTATGGCGGCGCATCTGCGGCATGCCGGCGCTGTGGGTGGGGCTTCTCTATGACAATCAGTCTTTGGACGCCTGCTGGGATCTGGTCAAGGACTGGACCGCCGAAGAACGCCAGGCGCTGCGCGACGGCGTCGGCAAGCAGGGCTTCAAGGTGCCGTTCCGCAAGGCGACGGTGCACGAACTGGCGTATCGCATGCTGGAAATTTCTTCTGCCGGTCTGAAACGCCGCGCCGCGCTGGACGGCGCCGGCATGAGCGAGGATGGTTTCCTCAATCCCCTGCGCGAGTTGGTGAGCCGCGGCTATACCCGCGCCGAAGAGATGCTGAAGAACTACTACGGCCCCTGGGACCGCGATCTCGCCCCGCTCTTTACCGAGTATAATTTTCTCTAACTTGGTCGCTTTCGCCGACGCTCCTAGCTCTTCGGCGGCACCGAACCCGGCACCGTGATCGGCGCGCCGGTGGGCACGCGTGTGGTGTTGTTGCGGCTGATCATCCAGTAGGGATATTGCGACCGCTCGGCACTGACCTCGTCCAGCCGTGCCATTTCTTCCGCCGACAGGGTGAAATCCACCGACTTCAGATTGTCGTTCAGCTGCTCCATGGTGGTGGCGCCGATGATGGTGGAGGTGATGAAGGGTTTCTGCCGCACCCAGGTCAGGCCCACGGTCGCCACAGACACGCCATGCGTCTTGCCGATCTCGCGCATCACCAGCACGGTCTTGTCGGCCTTTTCCTTGTCCACCGGCGGGAAATCGAACTTGGCGCGACGGCCCGCATCGGGGATCACGCCATCGCCCGCTGTATACTTGCCGGCCATGTAACCGCCGGACAGCGGGCTCCACACCAGGCAGCCGACATCCTGGTCCTGCATCATCGGCACCATCTCGGTCTCGATATCGCGGCCGGCGATGGAGTAATAGACCTGATTGGTGACGATGCGGCTGAGGCCGCGATGCTCGGCGATGCCGTTGGCCTTCATGATCTTCCAGGCCTCCCAGTTGGAGACGCCGACATAACGGACGACGCCTTGGCGGACGAGATCGTCCAGCGCGCGCATGGTCTCGTCGAGCGTTGTGATGGGGTCGGAGTGATGGATCTGGTAGAGATCGATGTGATCGGTCTGCAGCCGCTCCAGGCTCAGCGCGACGCTGTCCATGATGTGGCCGCGCGATGCGCCCATGTCGTTGGGGCCGGGGCCCATGCGGCCGAACACCTTGGTCGCCAGCACAACGTCACTGCGCTTGACGCCAAGGTCCTTCAACGCCTGGCCGGTCATGGTCTCGGAATCGCCGAAGGAATAGACATTGGCGGTGTCGATGAAATTGACCTTGGCTTCCAGCGCCCGGCCGATGAAGCCGGTGGCGGTTTTCTGGTCCAGGGTGCCGATGGCGCCGCCGAAATAGTTGCGGCCCGAAAAGCCCCAGGTGCCCATGCAGATTTCGGAAACATACAGGCCGGTGCGGCCCAGGCGATTGAACTTCATGACGTGACCTATTTTTTGGGTTCGGCCCCTACTTGGGCCCAGGGAGAGGGATGAATTCCTTGTCGTCGCCGGGAATGAGGCCGAACTTGCCGCCCTTCCATTCCTGCTTGGCGCGTTCGATACGGTCCGGGGACGAGGAGACAAAATTCCACCAGATGTGGCGCGCCCCGTCCAGCGGCGCCCCGCCCAGCAGCATCACCCGCGCGGGACCCTCGGCATAGAGCGTGACCTCTTCGCCCGGCTCCAGCGCCAGCATGGCGCCGGGGCCGTGTACCTCAATGTCGCTGGTATGGACTTCGCCTTCGATCACCAGAAAGGCGCGCTCTTCATGTTCGGCGCCATAATGCAGTGCGCCGCCCGGTGCAAACCGCGCATCGGCATAGAAGATGGGCGAAAAGGTTTTCACCGGTGACGTCAGGCCAAAGGCAGTGCCCGCGATCAATCGCAGGGTGACGCCGCCATCTTCGCGTTCCGGTAGATCGGCCACGCCGAAATGCTGGAAGGCGGGCGGGGCTTCTTCGTCCGCCATCGGAAGGCCAACCCAGCTCTGGATACCGTGCATGCGGTGGCCGCTGGCGCGCACCGCATCGCCGGTGCGTTCGCTATGGGCGATGCCGCGCCCGGCCGTCATCCAGTTGACATCGCCGGGCTTGATCTCCTGCACCGTTCCCAATGTGTCGCGGTGCATCTGCGAGCCGTCGAACAGGTAGGTGACGGTGGCCAGACCGATATGGGGATGTGGGCGCACATCGATGCCCTTGCCGGGGGCGAAATCGACGGGTCCGAAATAATCGAAGAAGACGAAGGGGCCGATGCTGCGCCGCGC
>CANBZE010000115.1 GCA_947373775.1 Alphaproteobacteria bacterium | reverse complement strand
GTTGGGCAGCGGCCCGCGCGGGCCGGGAGAAGTGTTTCTGGCGGCCGCCTACAGCCACGTGCGCGCCCGTAGCAGTGACGAGAATTTCTATTCCCTGGAAGCCGACACCCAGCCCATGAGCCCGGAGATGCTGCAGGCGGTTGCCGGCCTGTCGCGGGGTCTCAAGCGCATTGCCGATCCGCTGAAAGAATTGGCGCGGTTGCTGCGCAAGAAGATGAACGACAAGACCGCCGAGCTGGAGCCTTATACCAAGGCGCGGCTGGATGCGGCGGCGCGCGGGCTGGACCGCCGCGCCAAGGCCATCCTGCCCGCCTGGATCCAGATGCTGGAAACCCTGGAGAATGGCGAGATCGCCGAAGAGTTTGTCGACTGGTTCGAACTGGCCCGCGAGGATGGCCGCGATGCCGATGTCGGGCTGGAACGCCATTGGATCGATCCCACCAAGCCCTTGTCCACCGCCGTGCTGGAAACCGCGCATGGCGCGCTGATCACCTCGGCTACCTTGCGCGACAGCGGCGGCGATCACGATGACCATTGGGCCAGCGCCGAAGTGCGCACCGGCGCCGGCCATCTGCCCCAGCCGGCGCGGCGCGCCCATTTCGGCTCGCCCTTCCTGTATGAAGACCAGTCGCGCGTCTTCGTGGTCACCGACATTCCCCGCCGCGATCCCGATGCACTGGCTGCGGCCTATCGCGAACTCTTCCTGGCCTCGGGCGGCGGGGCGCTGGGACTGTTCACTGCGGTGCGCACGCTCAAGGACACCGGCACACGCATCGCCGAGCCGTTGGCCGGTGCGGGCTTAACTCTGTATGCCCAGCACATGGACCGGCTGGACACCGGCGCGCTGGTGGACCTGTTCCGCGCCGAGGAGAATGCCTGTCTCCTGGGGACCGACGCCCTGCGCGACGGTGTCGACGTGCCGGGGCGATCGCTGCGGCTGGTGGTGTTCGACAAGGTGCCCTGGCCCAAGCCCACCATTCTGCACAAGGCGCGGCGGGCGAAGTTCGGCAAGGGCTATGACGACCTGATTACCCGCTTCCGTCTGAAACAGGCGTTTGGGCGGTTGATCCGGGGGCCGGAAGACAAGGGCTGTTTCGTCATCCTGGAGGGGGCCACCCCCAGCCGGCTGCTGACCGCTTTTCCCGAGAAATCCCCGGTCAAACGCTGCGGGTTGGCCGAGGCGATTGGGGATATCCGGGGTTTCCTTGGCGAGGCAGCCGTGACCCACGCCCCCGCCCCCCTTATAACCGGGTGATGGCTGCCACTGTTGAGACCCTGATTCCCCCAAATGGCATTGGCGATGAGAGCTATGGCCGATTCTCGACCGGCATCCTGCCCAGCCATGTCTTGAAGCGCTTGCTGGACCAGGGCCGCGAGGTCACCGCGTCCGAACCCTTCGCGCCCGGCCAGATCCAGCCCGCCAGCATCGACTTGCGGCTGGGGCCGGTGGCCTACCGGGTGCGCGCCAGCTTCCTGCCCGGCCCCGCCGCCACGGTGGCGGACAAGCTCAAGACCGTGTTCATGCACGAAGTCGATCTCACCAATGGCGCGGTGCTGGAAGCGGGCAGCGTCTACATCGTGCCGCTGCTGGAACGCGCCGAATTCTCGGCACGGATTTCCGGCGGCGCCAATCCCAAAAGCTCCACCGGCCGCATCGACGTCTTCACCCGGCTGATCACCGATTACGCCCCCAGCTTCGACCGCATCGAGCCGGGCTATCGCGGGCCGCTCTATGCCGAGATCTGCCCCCAGACCTTTCCGGTGCTGGTGCGCAAGGGCAGCCGCCTCAATCAGCTGCGCATCCGCCACGGCTCGCCCAGCTTCGGCGACACCGCCCTGCGGCGCCTGCACGAACAATCGCCGTTGGTGGATGGTGAACCCAACATCGATGACGGCCTCGCGCTGTCCATAGACCTGCAGGGCGTCGACGGCACACGCATTGGCTACCGCGCCAAAAAGCACACCGGCCTGATCGATGTGGACAAGGTCGGCGCGCTGGACCCGGCCGATTACTGGGAGCCCATCGAAGCCAATACGCGCGGCGACATGGTGCTGGATCCGGACGAGTTCTACATCCTGGTGTCGCGCGAACGCGTCGCAATTCCACCCGACCATGCCGCCGAGATGGTGCCCTTCAATCCGCTGGTGGGCGAGTTCCGTGTTCATTATGCCGGCTTCTTCGATCCGGGCTTTGGCTATGAAGCGGGCAAGCCGCCCTGCGCGCGTGGCGTGCTGGAAGTGCGCTCCCGCGAAGTTCCCTTTATTCTGGAACATGGCCAGGTGATCGGGCGGCTGGTGTTCGAACGCCTGACCGATCCGCCGCCGGAAGGTTATGGCGAGGGGTTGGGTTCCAATTACCAGCGCCAGGGCCTGAAGCTCTCCAAGCATTTCCGCACGCCCTAGCGCCAAAGCTCGTAACAATTGTTGCGGAAAACCCACACGCGCGCGCAAAGCATCGCCAAAGTCCCGTGCGACAACGCAAAACCATTGCGCAAGACCGTGTCTCCAGCACAGTTAGCGTCACTTGCGGACGGACGGTTTGGGGAAACCCCGCAAGCGATTGGAATGCGGAAATGGGGTCCGGTTCCAGTGGTCCAATTTGAAGGGGGCAGTGAGAGGCGGTTACGGCGCGAAAGCAGCCGGCCGCCTCTCGGTTTTTCACCGTGAGCCGTGGACCCGCGCAGCGGGGCGAGCAGGTCCAGTGGACCTGCGAGAGCGGCGAGCGCACCGAGCACGAGCGAGGGGCCGTATGCTGCTAAAGACGCCGCGCCTCATCCTGCGCCCGCAAATTCCCGCAGACGCCGCCCCGCTGTTCGACATTCTCAGCGACCCGCAGGCCATGCGCTTCTGGAGCCGCCCCGCGCTGACGGAGTTGGCAGTGGCCAACGAACTGGTGCGCGAGCAGCAGACCGCGATGGCCGCCGGGCTCTGCCGCTACTGGACGATCCTGGAAAACCGGCAGGCCATCGGCAGCATCGATCTCAGCCTGATCCGGGACGGCTCGGCGGAACTTGGCTTCCTGCTGCGACCCGCTTCCTGGGACCAGGGCTTTGCCAGCGAAGTGGTGAGCGCTGTCATCGCCTACGCCCTGGGTCCGTTGGACCTGAAGCGGCTGGCGGCAGCGGTGCAGGCGGAAAACCGTGCTGCGGCGCGGGTGCTGGAGAAGAACGGCTTTTCCCAGGTCCAGCAGCGCGCCGTGACCATGCCCGGCGGCGAGAGCCGGGTTGTCGGCTTCTACTTACTCAAGCGGTAAGCGCGAGGAATTTTGTGGCCTGAGCAGGAGCGAGAAGCGAAGTGGACACTTGAGTCCATGAGCGACGAGCGACGAACTCAGGACGCGAAATAACCGCGCTTTAGCGTTCGCGGCCGGCGCGGCGCCAACGACCCACGAGCTCATCCAGGCCTTCGCGATCCAGGTTCGGCGACTTCCAGCTCTTGGAGAAGCCGACATGCATGTTGCGCGGAACCCCGCGCTTGCCCAGATCATCGAAGCGCACCCGCATCGGCATGGAAACGCCCTGCCCCAGCACAATGGCCTCGCGGTCGCCCAGAAGCGGCAGGAAGTCCACCAGATCGATCATGCCTTCATAGGTTGAGCCGCGGATCACTTCCTGGTCGCGCTCGCTGGACAGGCGCAGCACCACCGCGGTGCCGCATTGCGACAGGATGGTGGCATCCAGTTCGCAGGGACGCTGGGTCACAAGGCACAGGCTCAGGCCATACTTGCGGCCTTCCTTGGCGATGCGCGACAGGGCCTGGCGGGTGGGCATGAACTTGGAATCGTCGACGGGCGCGTAGCGATGCGCTTCCTCGCACACCAGCAGCATGGGCAACCCGCCCTTGCTCCACACCGCAAGGTCGAAGGCCAGGCGTGAGATCACCGAAATCACCACGTCCAGGATTTCCGGCGGCACGGTGGAAAGATCGATCACCGAGATGGGACGTCCCTCCGACGGGACACGGAACAGCCGCGCCAGCACATCGCCCATCGTGTCCTGCACCGACAAGCTGCCGAACATGAAGTTGTAGCGCTGGTCGGTGGCCAGGCTCTCAATGCGCGCCTTGAGGCGGCGATAGGGCAGCAGAAACTGGGTGCGCTCCAGGCGGCCCAGCTGTTCATCCAGCCATGCCATGACGTCGGACATGCGGAACGGGGTGGGCGTGTCGACCGTGATCACCATCTGGCTTTCGGCCCGGCGCAAGGCGCCGGCGCGCGAGGTCGCCGATTCGCTGTAGCGCTTCTTGGCGTGCACCACCGCATCGGCCAGGATTTCCACTTCGGAGTCGTGATGGGCGTCGTTGCTGACCAGGGCGGCCACCATTTCTGTGAAGTCCAGCATCCAGAAGGGCAGGCTGAAATTGTCCAGATTGATCGGCTCCACCAGGCCGCCGAACGCGGCGGAATATTCGTTGTGGATGTCCAGGATGAGCATATGGGCGTGGCTATGCTCGGACAAAAGCCGCTGCAGGATGCAGGTCACCGCCGAGGATTTGCCCGAACCGGTCGAACCCACCACCAGGAAATGCTTGGCCAGCAGATCGTCCACCAAAAGGCGCGCCGGCACACTGGCATCCTGGAACAGGGTGCCGATCTGGATGCTGGCAGCCTGGGGCGGGGCATAGACGCGGGTCAGGTCATGCTTGTCGGCCAGCATGACCGGATCGCCCAGGCTGGGCAGGCTGGAGACGCCGCGGCGGAAAGTGAGACGGCGGTTGTGATCGGGCACGATTTCGCCCGCCAGGTTGATTTCGACCAGGCCCAGCGACTGGGGCTCGCCTTCGGCGGCCGGCATCGGCGCGCTGATGGCGCTGACCACACCCATCACCGTGGCGGCGGGGGTGATAATCTTGATCAGGGCGCCGATCTGGACGCGTGCCTTGTCGGCGATGGCGTCCTGGCGATCCAGGATGGCCACGGCATGGCTGCCGGAGACCGACACGATATGGGCGAGCTGGATCGGCGGCGCCGCGGGCAGGCCGCGGCGTTCGCGGAAGGGCGGTGCGGCGGGGTTGGCCACCGGTTTTTCGATGTGCAGGGTCATGCGACTTTTCCGACTGGCAGGGGCGTGGAAAGGGAAGCCGCATCGCGCGGCAAGGTGACGATGGCGGTGGTGCCTGCGCCGGGCTGGCTGTCGAGCAGAAGCGTGCCGCCATGCAGCTTGACGATGCCCATCGCCAGCGGCAGGCCAAGGCCGGTGCCTTCCTGGTTGCGCGCAAGATGGCCCTGGACCTGGGCGAAAGGCTTCATCGCCATCACGATCTGTTCATGGGTCATGCCGATACCGGTATCGGCGATGGCGATAGTGACGCTGCCGTCTTTCACAGCCTTGGCCATCACCAGGATGCGGCCCTTCTCGGCGGTGAACTTGCTGGCATTGGAGAGGAGATTGATGAAGAGCTGGCGCAGGCGTTTGGAATCGCCGCTGACCTCGGGAAGGTTCGCTTCCAGGCGCACATCCACCGGCTGATGCTTGGCATCGAACAGCGCCCTGGTATTTTCCAGCGCGATCTCCAGCACTTCGCTGACCAGCAGCGGACTTTTGTCCAGCGCCAGCGAGCCCGATTCCAGCTTGGACATGTCCATCACGTCGGACACCACGTCCAGCAGGCGGCGGCCGGCATTGGCAATATGGTCGGCATAGTCCGCCGCCTCGCTCTGGGTGGTGGCGCCCGGACGGCGGATCAGGTCGGAGAATCCGATGATGGCGTTGAGCGGCGTGCGCAGCTCATGGCTCATGGTCGACAGGAAGGTCGCCTTGGAACGGTGATTGAGTTCGGCTTCGGCGCGGGCGGCGCGGATGGCGCGCTCGGTATACTTGCGCAGCTGCATTTCGCCGAAGGTGTCTGAATACCTGGCAAGCAAACGGCTGGTGTTGCGCGAACGCGCGATAAGGCCCGGCTTGGCCACGGCAATGCGTCCTCCGGTGACGCGCGAAATGTACCGCGGAAGGCCTTTTTGGCCGGTTAACGTCCCGGCAAGCAGACGGCGCAGGGTCATAACCGCAGGTTGTGTTACCTTGCTGTTGCACGGACTGATAGGCCAGTAAGCTGCGGGGAAAATGGGGGAAAAATGGGCATTCCGATCAAGCGCGGCATCGAGGCCATCCCCGGCGGCATGGTGATCGTGCCCCTGACCCTGGGGGCCCTGATCGCCACTTTCGCGCCGGGGGCGGGGCAGTTCTTCGGCTCCTTTACCGGGGCCCTGTTTACCGGCGCCCTGCCCATCCTGGCGGTCTTCTATGTCTGCATGGGCGCCACCATCCCGTTCGAGACCCTGCCCCAGGTGGCGGGCAAGGGCGGGGTGCTGCTGGCGGCCAAGGTGGGCATGGGCGTGGTGGCGGCGCTGGTGCTGGGACGCGTGCTGGGGACCGAACCGATCCAGACCGGCATGCTGGCGGGGCTTTCCACTTTGGCAGTGGTGGTGGCGATCAACGACACCAATGGCGGTCTCTACATGGCGCTGACGGGCCGTTACGGCGCGCCCAAGGATGTGGGCGCCTATTCCGTCATGT
>CANBZE010000114.1 GCA_947373775.1 Alphaproteobacteria bacterium | reverse complement strand
TGCTCGACGCCGGTGGTGCGGGTCAGCGACAATTGGGTGAGAAGGCCGGTGTCCAGACCCAACGCGATGGCGACGACACCCGCCAGCACCAATACACCCAGCACGCGGCGAATCCATTCCCCGGCGCCCAGCGATTGCTTCATGGCGGCGAACAGCTTCCCGCCAACCAGCAATGCGGCGGCCAGGCTGGTGGCGGCACCGGCGGCATAAAAGAGCAGCAGCAAAGTGGTGGAGGCGCTGGCGCCCTTGATGGCGGCGCCGGTCAGGATCAGGCCCAGGATCGGTCCGGCGCAGGGCGCCCACAAGAGGCCCGTCGCCACGCCCAGCAGCAGCGAAGCGCCGACGCTGCCCTGCCCGGCTTCATTGGCCTGGTGGTTGGACAGACGCGAGCCGAGCGCCACCAGCGGACGCGTCAGCCTGTCTGCGAGAGACGGCAACAGCAACGTCAGCCCGAACAGGGACAGCAGCACCATTGCAGCGATGCGGCCCCACTGATTGGCATGCACCGCCCAGCTTCCGCCCAAGGTTGCCAAAGATGCGATGACGGCAAAGGTCACGGCCATGCCCAGCAGCAGCGGCAGGCCGGAGCGCACAAAGGGCTGGTCCGAGCGGGCGAACACAAACGGCAGCACCGGCAGAATGCAGGGGCTGAGGATGGTCAGCACACCGCCCAGATAGGACAGCAGGAACAGGATCATAAGGTTCGACTCCGCGGCGGCTTCTAGCACATCTGCGGAGAGTTCGCTGGCGGGACGCCGCGGTTACAGCATGTCAGGCGTTGGCGTGAACCGCGTCGGCCAAGGTCGCCACGGCCGGGTCGTCGGCCGGGACTGGCGTGACCTTGTCGGGCACCTTACCGTCTTTGGACTGGGACATGGGCAGTTCCACCGGGATGGGCGCGGATTTGTCGGCTTTGTCGTCGCTCACAGCAGACCCGGCGAGGCAGGCCACCACACATGGCGCACCTTGCGCGCTTTGGGGACCGGAGCCCAGAACAGGGCGGCAAGCATGTGAAGGAATTTCATGGCGGCTCCATGTAATCGGTGTGTCTGATTATCCAATGGAATTGCTGTCCTTAAGTTTCACCTGCCTTTGAAATGCCTTTAAAATATCCGGCAAATGCCGCCCAACAAGGGGGCCGCCATGCCGCATTTGCAGATCAAGGCCTGCGCGGAACCTTTATAATTGCCCCGACTCGGGGATCTCATGTCACCGCAACTTTCCTGGCGCGACGCATTGCTGGCGATGGCGATCGTATTCGTCTGGGGCACCAATTTCGTGGTGATCCGGCTGGGGCTGAACGCCCTGCCGCCCTTGTTCTTCGCGTGCCTGCGCTTTCTCTTTGTTTTCCTGCCGGCGGCGTTCTTTTTGAAAAAACCGAACGTGCCGTGGCCCAACCTCGCCCTCTATGGCGTGGCCATCGGCCTGTTCCAGTTCGGCATCCTGTTCATCGCCATGCATGGCCGCATCTCGCCGGGCCTGGCATCGCTGGTGGTGCAGATGCAGGTCTTCTTCACCATCGGGCTTTCCATGCTGCGCACCGGCGAACGCATCAAGCCGCACCAGATGGCCGCTTTCGCCCTGGCACTGGCCGGCATGGGCGTGATCGCCTCCCACAACGGCGATGGCGCGACCTTGGCCGGCGTGGCGCTGGTGCTGTTGGCGGCGACGGGCTGGGCCTTCGGCAACCAGGCCAGCCGCGAGGCCGGCAAGGTCAACATGCTGGCCTATGTGGTGTGGGCGGCGCTGTTCGCGGTGCCGCCGCTGCTGACCTTGTCGCTGCTGCTGGAAGGGCCCGCCGCGATCCTGAATGGTATTGGCCAGGCCACGCCGGTCACCTGGGCGGCGGTGATCTGGCAATCGGTCGGCAACACCATGTTCGGCTATGCCTGCTGGGCCTGGTTGTTGTCGCGCTATCCCGCCGCAACGGTGGCGCCCATGTCGCTGCTGGTGCCGGTGTTCGGCTTCGGCGCCAGCGCCGTGATCCTGCATGAACCCCTGCCCCTTTGGAAAATCGGTGCCACCTTGCTGATCATGGCCGGGTTGGCGGTGAATCTGTTGTGGCGTCCGCGCAAGAGCGCCATTCGCGGTGGCGCGGCATGACATCTCACAGAACCGCAGCGCATCTGTCCTCGCGTGACATGGCGCTGGGCGTGCTGGTCATGTTCATCTGGGGCAGCAACTTCGTGGTGGTGCGCTGGGGCTTGGGCATGCTGCCACCACTGCTGATGGCGGCGATCCGCTTCGGCCTGACCCTTTTCCCCGCCATCCTGTTTTTCAAGAAGCCCAACGTCTCCTGGGGCAGCCTGGCGCTGTACGGCCTCTGTGTGGGCAGCGGACAGTTCGGACTTCTCTATATCGCCATGAACGGCTTCATCTCGCCCGGCGTCGCCTCGCTGGTGATGCAGACCCAGGTCTTCTTCACCATCGCGGTGGCCGCCCAGCGCACCGGCGAGAGGCCGCACCTGCATCACCTTGCCGGTCTGGTTCTGGCGGTGGCCGGCATCGGGGTGATCCTGATGCACAATGGCCATGACATCACGCCGACGGGCCTGGCCCTAACCCTGGGCGGCGCCATGTGCTGGGCGATCAGCAACCAGACCACGCGGGAAGCGTCGCGCGCCGCGGCCGCCAAGGGCACGCCGATGAACCCGGTGGCCTACGTGGTGTGGGCCAGCCTGTTCGCCATGCCGGGTCTTCTGGCCGCCTCACTGCTGGTGGAAGGGCCCACCCGCATCCTTCATCAGGTGATCACCAGCAGCTGGATCATCTGGCCGACGCTGGTGTGGCAAAGCGCGGCCAACACCCTGTTCGGCTACACCCTATGGGCCTGGCTGCTGTCGCGATACCCGGCGGGCACGGTGGCGCCGCTGTCCTTGCTGGTGCCGGTGTTCGGCATGGGCGCCTCGGCGCTGGTGCTGCACGAGCCTATGCCGCCCTGGAAGATCATCGCCTGCCTGCTGATCATGGGCGGGCTGGCGGTGAACCTGCTGTGGCGGCCGCGCAAAGTCCTGCTGGAAGGCGAAGCGTCCTAGCTTTTACTTATGAGTCTTGAAGGCGATAAAGCGGACGCGCTTGCCCGCCGGAACCAGCATCTGGTGCGGCGTGCCGGCCGGCACGAAGAAATAGTCGCCGGCCCGCATGGTCGCGGTCGCGCCGCCCTTGATGGCGGTGCCGCGCTTTTCGCCCGGCGCGGTGTCCTTGGCATCCACCTGGGTGCCACCGGTGACGAAATTGGCCTCGCCTTCCTGGACGAAGATATTGTCGTTCCAGTCGGCATGGACTTCGGCCTGACCGTCCTTGTCGCGGATGGTGTTGATGATCTGATAGCCGTCATGCTTGGACAGCAGTATCTGGGAATAAAAGGCGCCCGGGGTCATGCCCTTCTTCATGGTGGCTTCCAGCTCCTGGCCGGTGACATGGCGCACGGATTTTTCCGGCGACAGCTGCTCCACGGCGGTGAAAGGCGTTTTGGCGGTCTGGGCCAGGACGGGAGCGGCCGCCAGGACCACCACGGCGATGAGAATACGCATGGATGAACTCCTTTTGGGTTTTCAGGCCTTATGCTTGAAGATCAGGTAGGTGAAGGTGTGGCCTTGTGTGGCCGTGAAAATGTGCGGCATGCCGGGCGGGATCACCAAGCGGTCGCCGGGCTTCAGGATCTGGAATTTACCGCCCACCAGCTTGCCGCCGCGGATTTCGCCCAGGCCGGAATCGGTGCCGCCTTCCTGGGTGCCGCCATAGGTGATGCTGCCTTCGCCCTCCAGCACATGGATGTAATCATACCAATGGTTATGGGCTTCGGCGTTGGTGTTGATCACCCGGGTCACATACTCGATGAAATATTCCTCGTGATCGATCACGACCTTGGACTGGGGCTTGCCGTCGGTGCGGTGGGTCATCGCCGCCACTTCGGAGGCCGGCTGATAGACAAAGGCGTCGAACGGGACCGCATGGGCCGTGGGCGCGGGGGGCGGTGTCTGCGCCCCGGCCGCGAACGGCAAAATGGCCAAGGCGGCCAAGGTCAGAAAGCGGTGAAAGATCATGTGCATCCCCCTTTGTTGTTATTTTGGGGAACTCTAGCCCGCCCTTGAACAAAAGGAAGGGCCCAAAAGAAAGAGGCGCCGCCCTCAGGGGCAGCGCCTCTCACCATATGCAAGCCGAAACTACTTCTTTTTGGTCTTCTTCTTGGCCTTCTTGACCGCCTTCTTGGCCTTTTTGACGACCTTCTTGGCGGCCTTCACGACCTTGACCTTCTTGGCCTTCTTCTTTTTCTTCTTCTTGGCCGGTGCAGGGGTGCCGCTGAACAGACCCGCGACAGCGGCTTCCAGTTCGGCGGCGCGCTTGGCCAGCTTGCTCTTCTTCTTTGCCATGACTCAACTCCTCATCAGTGATGTGGGTGAATTGCTAGAGTGATTCTGAAAAACCCCCAACCTTTGTCTGTACGCTCCAGCGCCCATTGGGTTCACGACCGCGCCAACAAAAAGGGCGCGGATTGCTCCGCGCCCCTGTTGTTGCGATCCCGGTAAGGATTACTCGTCTTCGGCGTCGTCGGCCGCGGCGGCCGCACCCTTCTTCTTGGGGGTCTTCTTCTTGAGGGCCGCGCCCAGGATGTCGCCCAGGGACGCGCCGCTGTCGGACGAACCGAACTGCGCCACGGCTTCCTTCTCTTCCGAGATTTCGCGGGCCTTGATGGACAGGCTGACCTTGCGGCTGGCCTTGTCGATGCTGGTCACCAGCGCGTCGACCTTGTCGCCCTTGCCGAAGCGTTCCGGACGCTGGTCGTTGCGGTCGCGGGCCAGGTCGGCACGGCGGATGAAGGCGCGCACGCCGCCTTCGATTTCCACCTCGATGCCGCCATCGTTCACTTCCGTGACCGAACCGGTGACGACCGAACCCTTGCGCAGGCCGCCGCCCGAGGGGCCGGCCTTCTGGATCGGGTCGCTCTCGAGCTGCTTGATGCCGAGGGAGACGCGCTCCTTTTCGATATCGATGTCCAGGACCTTGGCCTTGACCACCTGGCCCTTTTCATAGGTCTTGATGGCTTCCTCGCCCGGGGTGTTCCAGGACAGGTCCGACAGATGGACCATGCCGTCGATATCCGAATCCAGGCCGATGAACAGGCCGAACTCGGTGATCGACTTGATTTCGCCCTCGATGATCGTGCCGGCGGGATGGTTGGCGGTGAAGGCATTCCAGGGATTTTCCTGGGTCTGCTTCAGGCCAAGACTGATGCGGCGCTTGTTGGAATCCACTTCCAGCACGGCGACGTCCACATCCGTGCCGGGGGTGACCAGCTTGGAGGGTGCCATGTTCTTCTTGACCCAGGACATTTCGCTCACGTGAACCAGGCCTTCCACGCCGGGCTCCAGCTCCACAAAAGCACCGTAATCGGTGACGTTGGTGACCTTGCCCTTGAACTGCACGCCCACCGGATACTTGGCGGCGACGCCTTCCCAGGGATCGGTCTGCAGCTGCTTCATGCCCAGGCTGATGCGCTGGGTTTCGTGGTTGATCTTGATGATCTGCACGGTGACGGTCTGGCCCACCGACAGCACTTCGGTCGGGTGCGAGACGCGGCGCCATGCAATGTCGGTGACGTGCAACAGGCCGTCCACGCCGCCCAGGTCCACGAAGGCGCCATAGTCGGTGATGTTCTTGACCACGCCTTCGACGATCTGCTTTTCTTGCAGCGACGCCACCAGCGAGGTGCGTTCCTCGGCGCGGCGCTCTTCCAGAACGGCGCGGCGCGACACCACGATATTGCCGCGGCGGCGATCCATTTTCAGGATCTGGAACAGCTGCGGCTGGTTCATCAGCGGGCCGACATCGCGCATCGGGCGCACGTCAACCTGCGAACCGGGCAGGAAGGCCACGGCGCCGTCGAGATCGACGGTGAAGCCGCCCTTGACGCGGCCGAAGATCACGCCGGTGACGCGGGTGACGTCGTTGAACGCCTTTTCCAGCTTGACCCAGCTTTCTTCGCGGCGGGCCTTGTCACGGGACAGGACAGCTTCACCGAGCGCGTTCTCGACACGCTCAAGGTAAACTTCCACCGTGTCGCCCACCTTGATGTCGGCGGGGATACCCGGCATGGCGAATTCTTTGAGGGAGATGCGGCCTTCGGTCTTGAGGCCGACGTCCACCATGGCGAAGTCGTTTTCAATGGCGACGATGGTGCCCTTGATGACCTGGCCTTCCTGGGGGGACTGGGTTTCGAAGCTCTGCTCCAGCATCGCGGCGAAATCTTCGCGCGAGGGAGTGGCCATGGATTCAGCGGTACGGTCTTTGGTTGCGGCGCGAGCCATTCGGGTAAGTTCCTGTACGTCAGCATGCCAACCGGCAGCGATGCTGCGGCGGACTTCCCGGGCGGGATGCCCGGGCGTTTGGGTCTTGGATAAGTAAGCGGGATGCTCTTGAGTCCGCCGGGCCTCCTTAGCCCCTGTGGCGGTCCTTGAGCGCGCCATCGACCTTGGGAGAAACCAAAGCGAGGGCTGCCGCGAACGCGGCGTCTATACCCAAATCGGAGGTATCCAGCAAGT
>CANBZE010000113.1 GCA_947373775.1 Alphaproteobacteria bacterium | reverse complement strand
AGCGGCGGTGTCGGCGGCGGTGACGGCGGTGGCGGCGGTGGTGGCGGCGGCGATTATGGCCAAGTGCATCTGGCCACCGGCGGCAGCGCCGAGAACGGCCCCACCTACAACAGCTACAACCAGAGCTTCCAGTCCAATCCCAGCCAGCCTGGTCCTTTCCAGAACCGGTTGATGGGCGGGTTCGCGCCGGTCGCGCCCAGCAAGTAATCAGCAGACAGCTTTGCCCAAGCGCGGCTCACGCGGCGAATTCGCCGCGTGGGCCCGCATGGCTTTTGGTCAGTACGAAACCTGCTTGGTGGCGTAGCGCGGATGATGCGAATATATCGCGAGGAGCGTAGGCGTGAGCCGGAGCGATATTAAATAACGTTCGCGGGACAACGCTACGATACAGACTTAGTCGCATACCGCGGATGATGCGAATATATCGCGAACGGAATCGACGCCACATAGATCAGCAGGCCCACCGTCATGGTGCCCCAGGGCCAGGCGATCAGCAGCGCCGCCAGCCCGGCGAAGGCCGCCGCCGCCAGGTAACGATGCTGGCGCTGCAGCTTCATGTATTTGATGGACGGCGTTGGCAGACGGGACACCATCAGCACCGAGGTGATGGCGATGAAGATGCCCGACACCCAGGGCTCGCGCACCAAGGGATCGCTGAACTGGAACGAGATCAGCAGCGGCAGCAGCATCATGCAGGCAGCGGCCGGCGTGGGCAGGCCGGTGAAATAGGGATTGCCCTTGGTAGCGCCTTCGTCGCGCACACTTTCCACATTGAAGCGGGCCAGGCGGATGGCGGCGCAGGCGCAGAAGATCAGCGATGCGATCCAGCCGGCATTGCCCATCTTCTGCAGGCTCCACATGTACATGATGACGCCGGGCGCCACGCCGAAGCTGACCAGGTCGGCCAGAGAATCCAGTTGCGCGCCAAAGCGGCTGTCGGCGCCCAGCATGCGGGCGGCGCGGCCGTCCAGCATGTCGAAGATCATGGCGGCGATCACAAAGGCGACTGCGACCGTCCATTCTTCATGCAGGCCAAAGCGGATGGCGGTCACGCCGCTGCCCAGCGCCAGCAAAGTGATGCTGGACGGGATCAGCTTGCCGATGGACAGGTCTTCCAGCCGTTCCAGGCGCGCGGCGACGATCTGACGGGCGCGTTTGCGGCGGGAAAGGCGATCCGGCTCCAAAATCATTCCTCTTATAAGAAGCGGGCCAGGATGGTTTCGCCCGCCCGCGTCGTGATCCCCGGCGTCACCAGGATCTCGGTGCGAGGGGGCAGATAGACGTCCACCCGGCTGCCGAAGCGGATAATGCCAAATCGTGCGCCCCGGCGCACCCCTTCGCCCTGGACCAGATCGCAGACAATGCGCCGCGCCACCAGGCCGGCAATCTGCACCACCGCCAGGTCTTTTGCGTCGGTGCTTTCGCCTTCGGGGCGCAGGCGGATGGACATGCGCTCGTTATGGACGCTGGCCTTGTCGAAGCTGGCGTTAAAGAACTTGCCGGGCCGATAGGCTTTGGCCACCACCTGCCCCGACACCGGATTGCGATTCACATGCACGTTGAACACGTTCATGAAGATGGACAGGCGCGGGCGCGGTGCGTCCCCCATGCCCAGTTCGGCGGGCGGCACCGCCTCCACCACCGGCAGCAGCTTGCCGTCGGCGGGACAGATGATCAGTCCGGCGCCGTCCGGCGTGGTGCGATCCGGATCGCGGAAGAAAGCGACGCACCAGATGGTGATGGGCAGCAGCAGCCATCCCAGCCATGCCGACAGCAAGAACGCCAGCAGGTTCACCGCCGCGAAGATGGCGATGAAGGGGTAGCCTTCCTTATGAATATTCAAACGCGATTTCCGCTGAAGGGGAAGGAGCCGAACGAGCCGGCCTTGACGCTGCCCGACAGCTTGTCGCCATCGACCGTTCCGGTGAAGTCCAGGGTCAGCGGCATAGGCGAGGAAATCTTGGCCGACCAGGCGACATTGTTGCCGTCAACCTTGCCGTTTTCCAGCGGGCCGGAGCCTTGCGCGGCCTGCTGGGTGCCGGTCAGGGCGGCGCCGTCGGTGGCGATGTCCAAAGTGGCTTTCTGGGCGCCCAGGGGCGAATTGATGACGATTTCCCACTTGCCGTCCACGGCCATGCTGTTCTCCTGACTGCGAAATATGGCGCGCATCTAAGGACGGCATGGACGGGGGCGCAAGGGGGCTGTACAGGTCTGCGCCATGTCAAGAAAAAGCATTATACTGCCGAAGGGTCGCCGCGCTCGCGCCGGCTCGCCCTGGATCTTTTCCAACGAAATCCGCATGGACGAAGCGGCCAAGGCGATCACGCCGGGTTCCGTCGTCAATGTGCGGGGCGAGGATGGCCGCGCCTTCGGCACCGGCTATTTCAATCCCAAAAGCCTGATCGCGATCCGGCTGTTTTCGGATGATTGCGACGTGGCCATCGACCGCGATTTTTTCACCGCGCGGTTGAAGCGGGCGCTGGCGTTGCGCGATTCCATTTATGACAGGCCCTTCTACCGGCTGGTGCACGCCGAAGGCGATGGCCTGCCGGGGCTGGTGATCGACCGCTTCGACGACACGCTGACCGTGCAGGTTGGCACGGCGGGCATGGAGCGGCAGATCGAGACCCTGATCCAGTCGCTGGAGATCGTGCTGAAACCCAAGACCATCATGCTGCGCAATGACGCGCCATCGCGCGCGCTGGAAGGTCTGGAAAGTTACGTCAAGACGGCCAAGGGCACCGGCCACCGCATCGCGGTGGAAGAAAACGGCACGCGCTATATCGCCGACCTGGCGGAAGGCCAGAAGACCGGCTGGTATTACGACCAGCGCGACAACCGCGCCTTCATTGCCGGGTTCGCCAAGGGCAAGACAGTGCTGGACGCTTATTCCTATACCGGGGGCTTTGGCATCCTGGCGGCGAAGTCCGGCGCCAAGGAAGTCGTGTGCCTGGACAGCAGCGCGCCTGCGCTGGCCATTGCCGAGGAAAGCGCCCGTTCCAATGGCGTGACCATCCAGGCAGTGAAGGCCGATGTGTTCGAGGAACTGGAACGGTTGAAGACCGCCGGCGAGACCTTCGACATCGTGCTGGCCGATCCGCCGCCCTTTGTGAAGTCCAAGAAGGACCTGGAGCCCGGGGCGAAAGCCTATCGCAAGCTGGCGCGTCTGGCGGCCGATGTTACCGCGCCGGGCGGTCTGATGATGATCGCCTCCTGCTCGCACAATATTCCGCCCGAACGCTTTGCGCAGGAATGCGCGCAAGGACTGCTGCGTGCGGGCCGCCGTGCCGCCCTGATTCGCCAGTCGGGCGCAGGCCCGGATCACCCGGTGCATCCGTTATTGCCGGAAAGCGCGTATCTGAAAGCGCTGGCTTACGCCTTGGACTAAGCGCGATATTGGCGCGAGGGATTTTGGCCGATGGCCAGGAGCGTGGCGCGGAGCGTGCGAAAAGCACGTGAGCACGCGCGACGCCGCCAGCGGGAAAAATCCCTCGCGCCCTCGTTAGATCGAAACCTGCGTGCCCAGCTCCACCACCCTGCCCGGCGGCAGGTGGAAGAAGCGCGCTGGGCTGAGCGCATTGGAAGCCAGCCACATATACAGCGACACCCGCCAGCTCTTCATGCTGGGATTGACGCCAGCCACCAACGTCTCGCGCCCCAGGAAATAGGTCGTGGCATCCGGCTCCAGCGCCAGGCCCTGCGACCGCGCCAGGTTCAGGGCCTCGGGAATATCCGGCGTTTCGATGAAGCCGTACGATATCCGCACCGCGAAAAAGCCCTTGCCCAGCTTCTCCACCGTGATGCGCTTGGCTTTGGACACGAACGGCGTGTCGGCGACGTTGACGGAACAGATCACCACCCGTTCATGCAGCACCTTGTAGTGCTTCAGGCTGTGCAGCAGCGGGTTCGGCACCGCATCCAGCCGCGGTGACAGGAACACGGCGGTGCCGGCGATGCGCTGGCTGAACTTGTCGGCCCGGTCCAGGAACAGGTCCAGCGCCAGGGAATTGTCGCGCATGGCTTCCAGGTGCGCCCGCCGCCCCATGCGCCAAGTGTCCATCACCACGAAAGTGAGGGCGGCAACCGCCAGCGGCAGCCAGCCGCCCTGCACCAGCTTCAGGGCATTGGAGCCCATGAAGGCGACATCGATCAGTCCCAGCGCGCCGAAGATCAGGATCACGCTGCTGCGTTTCCATTGCCAGCGATAGCGCGCCACCACCGCCACCAGCGCAGTGGAGATCACCATGACGCCGGTGACCGCGATGCCGTAAGCCGCAGCCAGCGAATCCGATGACTTGAAGATCAGCACGATCAGCACCACACCGACTGCCAGCATGGCGTTGCTCTTGGGCACATAGATCTGGCCCATCTCGGCGGCGCTGGTGTGACGGATCTCCATGCGTGGCAACTGGCCCAGCTGCACCGCCTGGCGGGTGATGGAGAAGACGCCGCTGATCACCGCCTGCGAGGCTATGATGGTGGCGATGGCGGCCAGCGCCACCATGGGATAGTGCAGCCAGCCCGGCACCAGGGCATAGAACAGGAAAGGCGCCGCGCCGGGATTGGACAGAAGCAGCGCGCCTTGGCCGAAGTAATTCAGCACCAGCGCGGGAAAGGCGAAGTACAGCCAGGCCCAGCGGATGGCGCGCGCGCCGAAATGGCCCATGTCGGCATACAGCGCTTCGCAGCCCGTGACCGCCAGCACCACCGAGCCCAGCGCGACAAAGGCGGTCCAGGGTTCGGTACGAAACAGATCCAGGGCGTAGATGGGATTGGCGGCGAACAGGATCTGCGGTTGCTTGAGGATTTCAATGCCCCCCAGCACCGCCAGCACGATGAACCACACCACCATCACCGGCCCGAACACCTTGCCGATCTTGTCGGTGCCGCGACTTTGCATCAGGAACAGGCCGACCAGGATCAACAGTGTGAGCGGCAGGATCCAGGGCTTGAAGGTGTCGGAGGCCCCCAGGCCCTCCATCGCCGACAATACGGAGATGGCCGGGGTCAGCATGCCGTCGCCATAGAACAATGCCAGGCCCATCAAGGCCGCCACGCCGATGGCGGTCTTGGCCTTGCGCGACACCGGCGCGCGGTGCGCCAGCGCCGCCAGTGCCATGACGCCACCTTCGCCATTGTTGCCGGCGCGCATGATGAAGGCGACATATTTGACCGTGACCACGATCACCAGCGCCCAGAAAATCAGCGACAGCGCGCCATAAACGGCGGCCTGGCTGGCGGCATGGCCACCCACCGCGAGCGCGGATTCGCGCATGGCATAAAGCGGTGAGGTGCCGATGTCGCCGAACACCACGCCCAGCGCGCCCACGGTCAGGCCCAAGGTGCGGCGGAAAGGGACTTTTTCGTCTTGTTTCAACGGGTGACCATCAAATGGCGATCTGCGTACCCAACTCTACCACCCGGTTGGGGGGCAAATGATAGAACCGCGCGGGCGACAGCGCCGCGCCCGCCAGCGCGCGATACAGCCGGTTGCGCAGCACGCCCAGTTCTGATCTTTCCGCCGGCACCAAGGTCACGCGGCCGATAAAGAACTTGGCGGTATCCACGTCCAGCGCCAGGCCGAAGCGGCGGGCCTCCTGCAACGCCTGGGGCACGTCCGGCGTCTCATAGAATCCATGATGGATGCGCACGGTGTAGAAGCCCTTGCCCAGCTTCTCGACGTCCAGGCGCTGGGCCGGCGCGACCAGGGGCGTGTCTTCCACCACCACGTTCACGATCACTACCCGCTCATGCAGGATCTTGTTGTGCTTGAGGTTGTGCAGCAGGGCGCCCGGCACAATGTCGGTGCGCGACGACAGGAACACGCCCAGGCCCGCGACGCGCACGGTGCTCTTGTCGGCCCGTTCCAGGAACAGTGACAGCGGCAGGGATTCGGAACGCACTTTTTCCAGATGCACGCGGCGGCCGCGCCGCCATGTGTCCATGCCGACAAAGACACAGAAGGCGATGAACAAGGGCAGCCAGCCGCCTTCGGGGATCTTCAACGAATTGGCGACAAAGAACAGAAGGTCGCTGATGCCCATGGCGCCGAACAGGGTGATGACGAACCAGAAGGGCCAGCGCCACTGCTTGCCGGCCACGATGCCGGCATTGAAGGTGTCGATCACCATGACGCCGGTCACCGCGATGCCGTAAGCGGCAGTCAGCGCATCCGAGCTCTTGAAGATCAGCACGATCAGCACCACGCCGATCGCCAAAAAGGCGTTCATGCGCGGCACATAGATCTGGCCATAATCGGTGGCGCTGGTGTGGCGGATTTCCATGCGCGGCAGCTGGCCCAGCTGTACCGCCTGCTGGGTCATGGAAAAAACGCCGGTGATGACGGCCTGCGAGGCAATGATGGCGGCCAGGGTCGCCAGCACCACCATCGGCATGTGCGCCCAGTGCGGAATGACCGAGAAGAAGGCGAACTCCGCCTGGTCGGGCTGGCGCAACAACGCCGCGCCCTGGCCGAAATAATTCAGCAGCAGTGCGGGCAGCGCCACGAACAGCCAGGCATACTGGATGGGCTTCCTGCCAAAATG
>CANBZE010000112.1 GCA_947373775.1 Alphaproteobacteria bacterium | reverse complement strand
ATCTCTGGTGGATCGGTTGTCACGCCAGTGGCATAGCCGAGTAGCTAAATACGGAATAGATAACCGCTGAAAGCATCTAAGCGGGAAACTAACCTCAAAACTAGGTTTCGCTTGAGAGCCGGGGAAGACTACCCCGTCGATAGGCCAGGCGTGTAAGCGCAGCAATGCGTTGAGCTTACTGGTACTAATTGCTCGATTGGCTTGATCGCAAGCAGCACCGTTCCATGTCTGGAAACAAAGCCAGGCATACAACAACCACAAACTAATATCGGTCGCCGTGTGTCGTATTCACAAAGTGCAAGTTCGCGCGCAAGCGCGGGCTGTTTTTCAGTCCTTTGCCGACCTGGTGGTCATAGCGAAGGAATTCTACCCGATCCCATTCCGAACTCGGCCGTCAAAGCCTTCTGCGTCCATGGTACTGCGGCTCAAGCCGCGGGAGAGTAGAACGCTGCCAGGTCTGCCAAGGACTGAAAAACACTAGAAACCCGCCAACACAATTCACGAAAAGCCCCCGTGCGCGAAAGCGCCCGGGGGTTTTTTGTTTTGCGCGCTATCGCGCGCGGGGCTGGAGAAATCCAGCGAGGCTTTTTGCGTTTGAGACTTTTGATTCAACGGTCGAGCAGCGCCGAAAGATCGGCCGGGAACAGCTTTTCCAGCATGAAATCGGGCAGCAGAAACTGCGGGAAACTCTTGGACATGTTGTCCTTGCGCAAGACGTGAAGACACAGTCCTTCGGTATCGGCGAAGTGATCCAGCCGGCAGCCCCTGGACAAAGCGGCGGAAACAAAGCCGAAGTCGGAGGCGTATTTCACATGCGGGAAGGGAGCGGTCTGCCACATCGCCTTCTTGAAGACATAGCTGAAGCCGTAGCCGGAGTAATTGTTCTTCATGTTGTCTGGCGCGGTCTGGTTGAAAAAGGCGTTCAGCACCGGCTCCGGCCCAAAGGTGAAATGCAGCCCCAACGTGCTCGCCGTGTCCCAATAGCCCAGGCGCCCCAGCTGCGCGGAATAAACAAACCAGGCTGACAGCTTGGTGATGTCGGCGCCGCCGGATTCCAGCCGCGCCAGCATCGTGTCCAGATATCCGGGCGCGTAATAATCGTCGTCGTCGAACTGGGCGATCACCGGCGCATGCGCGCGCTCGCACAACCAGTTGCGCTTGGCCGAAACCAGCATCGGCGCTTCGTTCAGGTGGGTGTAGCGGATGCGCGGATCCGAAAGCTGCTGGAACCAAGCGCTGGGCTGCGGCCCATCATCCAGGATCAGCCACTCGAAATCCTGGCAGCTCTGTGCGCACACAATGTCGTATTGCGCGCGCAGCAGCGCGTGGCGATTGAAGGTCGGGGTGATGATCGAAACAGCGGGCCCAGCCATGAACCGATTATAGGCCAAACCGGCGGCTCAGTCGCGCGAGGCGGTGGTCACGCCCTTGGCGATAAAACCGCTGATGGCATAGACGTGGGCGCCAAAGCCGTTCGAGCGCATATCCCAGACCCGCACCAGACTCCAGTCATTGGCGGCGCTGACATCCAGCACCGGGGTGGCGTGGTCGATTTCGCCCTTGTTCTGCCAGTTGGCCTGGTCGACGATGATCTGGCGGGGGCTGACGATATCGGTGACGACCGCGACATGGCCGCGCTTCAGGCGCTTGGAGCCGGAGAACACCATCACCGCTTCTTCCACCGGATGGGGCAGGCGGGCATAGAGATTCTTGGCGCGGTCCCACCAATGCCTGGCATCGCCGAACACCGCCAGGCCCGAACGCATGCGAGCATATTCCACGCAGAACAGCCGGCGCAGCGGGGTTTCCACCGACGGAGCAGTAGCGACCGCAGCCGGCAGGCGCGGCGGCGCGGCATCGTCAACCACCACCGGCAGGGACGGGAATTCGCGCGCCGTGATCTGGGCCTTGGGCACGTCCGCGCCGGAATGTTCGTTTTCAGCGACCGGCTGGGGATCGGTAGGATTGTTGGCCTGGTTGCCGCCAAAGCCGAAGAAGCTGATCACATCGCGCGTCACGTCACGGGTCAGATCGGCGACCTTCGGGGTGATGTTGGAGACCGGGCGGTCGCCGGCATGGGCGCAAAGTGGCGCCATGACCAGGCCAGCAACAGCAATATTCAGGAAAAGGCGTTTCACAAGATGCACCCGGCTTTGCGTTTCACGTACGTGCCGATGCTTTCCACCGGCGGCATTGTCGGACACAGCTTGGATCGGATCCCCTCCGCTTCAGCGCACGCCCGCCCGAAATAGAGCAAGAGTCAGGCCTGTCACAAAGACGTATCTGGGCCACGCCGGCGTGATATTTCAGCAACAATAAATCCTTGAAAAGTCTCGCTTTTATCAGATTATTGCATTGCAGCATCAGGGCGTGTCAGCATCGCCACAGGACGGGTCTGCGGGCGGCTGTTTCAGCCCGGGCCAAGGGGGTGTCATGGAATTGCTGGGCTCACCGGGGCGCACCCTGGTGTCCATCATCGGCTTCATGCTGACGGTGATCGCGCTGGCGACGCTCGCCTATATGGGCGCGGGCTGGAGCTTCACCGACGCCAGCTACATGGTGCTGCTGACCGTCTACACCGTCGGCTATGGCGAGGTGCATCCCATCACCACGCCCTATCTGCACGGCGTCACCATGGCGCTGATGTTCCTGGGCTGTACCGGCATGATCCTTTTGACCGGCGCCCTGGTCCAGTTTCTCACCATCACCCAGCTGCAGCAGATATTTGGAGGACGGCGCGTGAAAGCGGAAATCGACAAGCTTGATAATCATGTGATCGTGATCGGCTTCGGCCGCATCGGCGCGATGCTGGCCAAGGAATTGAAGGCGGGCGGGGCGCCTTTCGTGGTGCTGGAAAGCGACGACAAGCGCGCCGCGGCGGTGCGCGAACTGGGTTATCTGTGCCTGGTGGGCGATGCCACCAGCGAGAAATCCCTGATCGAGGCCGGCGTGGAACGGGCGCGGACCCTGGCCAGCGTGCTGCCCAACGATGCCGCCAATGTCTTTATCACCCTGTCGGCGCGGGCGCTGAGCCCCGGTATCGAGATCATCGCCCGGGGCGAGATGCCATCCACTGAAAGCAAGCTGATCCAGGCCGGCGCCAACAAGGTGGTGCTGCCCACCCATATCGGGGCAGAGCGTATCGCCGAGCTGATTCTGTTCCCGGAAACCGCGCGCATGCTGCGCAGCTCCGACATGTTCAGCGCGCTGGAACGTTCGCTGCGCGGGCTGGGGCTGGACATGGCGGTGGTGGTGGTGCCGGAAAAAGGCGCTCTGACGGGCCTTTCCATTGAACAGATCGAGCGGCGGGCGGAAGGCAAATTCTTTGTCGTCCAGCTCAATCGCCAGGGCGGCGACAGCATCACTTCGCCGGATCGCAGCCTGACAGTGCAGGGCGGCGACGGGGTGGTGATCGTCAGCCGCAGCGGGCAGGCGGCGCGGGCGATGTTCGAGGCCCCGGCTGAGAAGGTCCGGGCGGGGCGCTCGACCTTCTGAACACAAACAAAAAGGCCCGGCGCAGAACGCCGGGCCTTTTGCATTTTACGGCGAATTACTTGGAGGCGGTGACGATCGCCAGCGACTTGTCGACATGTTGGTCGGGCGACAGGCCGTCCGATTTGGACGACAGGCTGGCCAGGATTTTGCCATCCTTGCCGATCACAAAGGTCACGCGCTCGATGAAGGCGTGGTTGATCTCGACCTGGTTGACGTCCTTGGCGCCGGCCCGCGGCGGGGTGACGTTCAGGGCATAGGACTGGGCGATCTTGGTGTCGGCGTCCGAAGCGATGGGGAACTTGCCGGCGCAGAACTTGGGGTCCGCCGAGAACTGGTGCAGGCGGGTCAGATCGTCGGCGGACACGCCGATGATGGTGGCGCCGGCCGAGGCAAACTTGTCGGACTGTTCGGCGAAAGTATGGGCTTCCAGGTCGCAGCCGCCGGTGTAGGCGCTGGGGTAGAAATAGACCACCACAGGCCCCTTCTTGAGGGCATCCTTTAAATGGAAGCTGAAGGGCTTGCCGCCCAGGCTGCCGGAGGCGGAGAAATCGGGGGCGGCATCGCCGACCTTCAGGGCGGCGAAGGCGGGCGAGGCCATGGCGATGGTCAGGGCGGTGCTCAAAATCAGCTTTTTCATGAGATCCTCGGTTGGGAATGGCAGGGACAGCCTAGCATGGGGCGGGGTGGCGGCGTTAGGCTGCCCCACCGATTCACCGTGTAAAAAGCGAGACAAGACCCATGGCCAAAGGCGAACAGCGCAGCAACCGCGAAAAGAAGAAGCCCAAGGCCGATGCCAAGGGCAAGACAAAGGCGGCGCCCATCCCGTTCGCCCAGCCCGCGCTAAGCGCCCAGCGGGGCAAAAAGAAGTTCTGATCCATGGCGGTCTTGGCCCTGGAGCATGTCACCATCCGCTGTGCCCAGCGGATGCGTACCCGCGACTTCTATGTCGAATTGCTGGGCCTGACAGAGGGCGAGCGCCCCGATTTCCCCTTCCGCGGCCATTGGCTTTACCTGGGCGGAGTGCCGGTGATCCATCTGGTCGAGGCGGCGGACAAGGGCAGCGCCTGGGGCGGCGAACACGGCGCGGCCGGGTCCGACACCGGCCCCTTCGATCATGTCGCTTTCCAGGGCGATGATTTCGAAGCGATGCGCGCCCGGTTGCAGGAAGCGGGCATGACGTTCCGCGAGCGCGTGGTGCCGGGCGGCAAGCTGAAGCAGCTTTTCGTGCCCGATCCCGAAGGCGTGCTGGTCGAGATCAACTTTCGCTAGCGGTTAAGCTCGAGCGCTGCATTTCGCAGCGCGACCCTCAGCATTTGACAGCTTCCTTCCCCTTCGGCGCGAAGCGCCGGGAAGGGGAAGGTGTCACAGCGAGGGTGAGTAGCGGCAGCGTGCGAACGCGGAGCCGACCCGAGCTGTGACGGATGGGGATCAAAATTAATCGTCTTCAGGCCCGCGCAGCCGGATGTCGGTGTAGGGCGTACCATCCTTGCGGGTATACATGGCGGGCGCGCCGACCTTGAACGCCATGTCGATGTCGGGATATTCCCCGCCATCCTCGGCCACGCGCGTGCCGATCTCCAGCAGCAAGGCGTCGGCAGGCCCACGGTTCTGCAAATGATGGCCATCCTTGTCGCCCGCCTTGAAGCCGGCGCAGTCGCCCGCTTTCAAAATCTCTTCGCCGGCGTCGGTGACCAGCACCACTTCGCCTTGCAACACATAGACGAACTCGTCTTGCCCGGTATGCCAGTGGCGCTGGCTGGACCAGACGCCAGGCGCCAGCCGGAGCAGATTGACGCCGAACTGGGTCAGCCCGGCCGCATCGCCCAGCTTGCGGCGCTGCCGCGCCCGGCAGGGCTGGTCATGGGGCGATGGATAGAATGTGCCCGTGACGGTGGGCAGGGTCTGGGGGTCGATGCGTTTGACCATGGCGCTCCCTCAAAACAAAACGGCCCGCAGCTTAATGCGGGCCGTTTCGAAAAAGCTATGCCGGTTTTGCCAGGCGGCTAGTCCTTGGCGCGTTCCACATAAGCGCCGTCGGCGGTCATCACCACCACGCGGGTGCCGGTGACGATGTGGGTGGGTACCATGGTCTTGACGCCATTGGACAGCATCGCCGGCTTGAACGAGCCGGACGCGGTCTGGCCCTTGACCACCGGTTCGGTATCCACGATCTCGAAGGTGGCGCGCTGGGGAATCTCGATCGAGATGGCCTGGCCTTCGAAAAGCTGCAGCTGCACATCCATATTCTCGGTCAGGTAGGGCGCGGCATCGCCGACCACGTCCGAGCCGACATGCAGCTGGTCGAAGGTCTGGGGCTGCATGAACACATACTGCTCGCCGTCCTGGTACAGGTACTGGAATTCCATATGCTCGACAAAAGCCTTCTCGATGCTGTCGGTGGTGCGCAGCCGCTCCACGGTCTTTACCCCGTCGCTGATGCGGCGCATTTCCAGGTGGGTGACGGGCGTGCCCTTGCCGGGATGGATGTTCTCGGCGGTGATGACGACGAAAAGCTTGCCATCCTTCTCGATGACATTGCCTTTGCGCACGGAGCTGGCGATAACCGAAACCACGGGAAACCTCTTCAAATCAACGGATTTGCCGGGGGCTATAGCAGGGGGGCTATAAGAGGTCAAAATGCCCTGGTGGAACGCCCAGAACCATGCCGACCGGCGGCCCCTGCTGCTCCAGCGGGGACGTCTGAAGACGGCTATTCGGGGCCATTTCGAGGCCGCCGGCTTCACCGAGGTGGAGTGCGGCGCGCTGGTGGTTTCGCCGGGCAACGAGACCCATCTGCACGCCTTTGAAACCCGCCTGACCGGGCCGGATGCGTCCAGTACGCCGCTCTATCTGCACACCTCGCCGGAATTCGCCGCCAAGAAGCTGTTGGCGGCGGGGGAAGAGAAAATTTTCGATTTCGCCCGGGTGTTCCGCAACCGCGAGCGCGGCCGCCTGCATGCGCCCGAATTCACCATGCTGGAATGGTACCGGGCGCGGGAAGATTACCAGGCGGTGATCGCCGACAGCCTGGCGCTGCTGTGGCTGGCGGCCGATGTCG
>CANBZE010000111.1 GCA_947373775.1 Alphaproteobacteria bacterium | reverse complement strand
TGCCGGGGTGCCGCGCGCTTCGCTGGTGGTGATCGCCGCAACCCTGCCGGTGTTCCACCTGCCCGAAGCGGGATTGCTGCTGATCCTGGGCGTGGACCATCTGCTGGACATGGGCCGCAGCGCCACCAATGTGGTGGGCAATTCGGTGGCGGCTGTGATTGTCAGCAAGTGGGAAAAGCAGTTGCGTGTGGGACCGGCTGATGTCGCCGTGCCCGCCCTGCATCAAGTCGGCTGATTGCCGCCGCTTGGCTGAACATTATCGAACGGGCTGGCCGCCGGCATGTCACGCCAACGCAAGGTCGAGGTCACACCGGACCCGACATTGACCTGGGGCTCTGACGGCGGCGTCGCCTTCATCTGCTGCTCGCGCACCCGCACGCATTCCTGCGCCCCGACACCCAGGCCCGGAAAATCGCCGGAGATATCCATCGCCCGCAGGAAACAATCATCGAAGAAGGTGTAGTGATCCAGCTCGCCGCAGCCGAAGCTGGTGCGGTCGGGGCGCGAGGCCGTCATGACGACGCGGTTCTCGCCCTGTAGTGGCGCCACGAACTGTCCCGAATAGCAGGACGACATCACGATTACCGAAGGACGCTTGCCGCAGGCATTGTTGACCATGTCGCGCATGTCATTGGGTCCCAGCACGCCGTCGCCGATGATGATGCCGTTGGGCACGCCATGGGAGGTGAAATAGATCAGGCAGCCGGATTTGGCCTTGGCCGCGGCGGCGGTCATGGCGGTGGCGATGTCCGCAACGCCGGTATGCTGGGTGCCGTCGTCATAGTCGACCGAGAACTGCACCATGTTGGATTTTTGGAAGCCGATCTTGGTGAAGGCTGCGGCGAGATCGTGGCGGGCATTGTCGAACACTTTCGAAGGCGCGCCGGAATGGGCGCGGTAATCGCCGGCCACCAGCACCACCGCCCAATCCTTGAAACTGGTGAGGTCGGATGGCGGCGCCTCGGCGGTCTTGGAGGCAGATGGTTCCTCTTGCAGGAACCACACGCCTGCCCCGCCCAGCGTCAAGACCAGCACAACACCCAGCGCGATAAGAATTTTCCTCAAGCCCCTGCCTCGCCCTGCCCTTCGCTCATGCTCAGGGCGTTCGTCCGCTTTCGCAGGTCCACCGGACCAGCGCACGCGCACCGCGCGCCGCGAACGAACCCACCGACCAGCTCAATATGCGACGACCAGAGGAATTGGTCTATCGGGGTACCGGGCCCCGGCCGGTAGCCCCCGGCCACCAGGATGGCGGCATCCCGGGCGAAAGTCGTGGCGTCGCAGGACACATAGGCGATCGGGGGAACCCTGGACCTTGCCAGGGCGCAGACCTGCGCTTCCGCCCCGGCCCGGGGCGGGTCCAGCACCACCGCGTCGTAAGGCTTCAGTTCCAGCGGCGTCAGGGGCAGCTTGAACAGGTCACGCTTTTCGGTGGTGACAGGCTTGATACCCTTGGCGCCCCGCGTTGCGGCGTCCAGGGCAGCCAGCGCGATGTCGTCCTGCTCCACGGCATGAACCTTGGCGATCCTGGCCAGCGGAAAGGCAAAAGTGCCGACGCCGCTGAACAGGTCGGCGACGGCTTTGGCCTTGCCCACGATTTTCAGCACGCGCGCCTGCAGGGCCGCCTCGCCTTCGGCCGTGGACTGCAGGAAAGGATTGGAAGGCAGCGCCACCGTGACGCCGCCCAGGGTGATTTGCGGCACTGCCGTCTCGAACACGGTTTCGCCGCCCATGGTCAGGCGCGCGATACCCAGGCCTGACAATGCCGCGGAAAGTGCGGCCGTGAGCGCCGGGGTCAGGCTGCGCCAGTGAAAGGCGCAATCGAAGCCGGTATCCGTCTGGGTGACATGCAGGTCGGCCATCTCGCCCACACCGAACAGCGGCTCCAGCTTCACCCGAAGCGCTCCCACCAGCGCGAACAGGCCTGCGGTCAGCACCTCGCACTGGTGCATGTCGATGACGGTATGGGACCGGGCGGCGTGGAAGCCGATGTGCAGGCCTTCGGGCAGGCTCTTGATCTTGAACACGGCGCGGCGGCGCGAGTGCGGCGGCACGATGATCGGTGCCAGAACCTCGGCGTTCACGCCGGCCTGCAGCAGGGCGTTCTGGACAGCGGCGCGCTTGGCCGCCGCATAATCGGCTGCGCCCAAGTCCTGCAGCAGACAGCCGCCACAGGATCCGAAATGCCGGCAGACTTGGTTCAGGCGATCAGGCCCGTGCTGAGGTGTGTGACCTCAGAACCGCGTCCGAGGGCTTGCAGCACGGTGCGCAGGATGCCGTCGGCATCCAGGCCTGCCTGGGCATACATCTTCTCAGGCGTGTCGTGATCCTGGAACACGTCGGGCAAGGTCATGGGACGGACCTTCAGGCCGCGGTCCAGCAAGCCATCATGCGCCAGGAAGTGCATGACATGGGCGCCGAAGCCGCCGGCAGAGCCTTCCTCGATGGTGATCAGCACTTCGTGTTCCTTGGCCATGCGGCGGATCAGGTCGGTGTCCAGCGGCTTGGCAAAACGCGCATCGGCGATGGTCGCCGACAGGCCGTAGCCGCCCATGCGCTCGGACGCCAGCAGGACCTCCTTCATGCGGGTGCCGAAGTTCAGGATGGCGATGTTGCTGCCCTGCTTGATGATGCGGCCCTTGCCGATCTCCAGCGGAATGCCTTCGGCAGGACGCGCCACGCCCGTGCCTTCGCCGCGCGGATAGCGCAGCGCGCTGGGCCGGTCGTCGATCTGCGCGGCGGTGGCCACCATGTGGGTCAGCTCGGCCTCGTCCGACGGGGCCATGATCACGAAGTTGGGCAGCGCCGCCAGATAGGCGATATCGAACGAGCCCGCATGGGTGCAGCCATCGGCGCCGACCAGACCGGCGCGGTCCATCGCAAAGCGCACTGGCAGCGACTGGATCGCCACGTCATGCACCACCTGGTCGTAGGCGCGCTGCAGGAAGGTGGAATAGATGGCACAGAAGGGCTTCATGCCTTCGGTCGCCATGCCGGCCGCGAAGGTCACGCCATGCTGCTCGGCGATGCCGACGTCAAAGGTGCGCTCCGGAAAGACCTTCTCGAACAGATCGACGCCGGTGCCCGACGGCATGGCGGCGGTGATGGTGACGATGCGGCTGTCCTTTTTGGCTTCCGCGATCAGGGCCTCGCCGAACACTTTCTGGTAGGCCGGCGACTTGGGGGTGGACTTGGCCTGCTCGCCGGTCAGCACGGTGAACTTGGCGACAGCATGATACTTGTCGGCGGCGGCTTCGGCGGGGGCATAGCCGTGGCCCTTTTTGGTCACCACATGCACCAGCACCGGGCCGGTCATGGTGTCGCGCACATTTTCCAGCACGGGCACCAGGTGATCCAGGTTGTGGCCGTCGATCGGGCCGACATAGTAGAAACCCATTTCCTCGAACAGCGTGCCGCCCATGGCCATGCCGCGGGCATATTCTTCGGTGCGCTGCGCCATCTTGAACAAGGTGCGCGGCAGCATCTTGCGCGCCCACACCTTCAGCACATTGCGCAGGCCGGTATAGGGACGCGACGACACCAGCCGCGCCAGATAGGCGCTCATCGCACCGACCGGCGGGGCGATGGACATGTCATTGTCGTTCAGGATGACAATCAGCCGGTTCTTGTTGGCGCCGGCGTTGTTCATGGCTTCATAGGCCATGCCCGCGCTCATCGAACCGTCGCCGATCACCGCGATCACATTGTTGTCACCACCCTTGAGGTCGCGCGCCACCGCCATGCCGACGCCGGCGGAGATGGAAGTAGAAGAATGCGCCGCGCCGAACGGATCATATTCGCTCTCGCTGCGCTTGGTGAAACCGGACAGTCCGCCGCCCTGGCGCAGGGTGCGCATGCGCGCGCGCCGGCCGGTGAGGATCTTGTGCGGATAGGCCTGGTGGCCGACGTCCCAGATGATGCGGTCGTCCGGCGTCTTGAACACGTAATGCAGCGCCGTGGTCAGTTCGACCACGCCAAGTCCCGCACCAAAGTGACCTCCGGTCACGGAAACAATGTCGATCAGGTCGGTACGCAGCTCATCGGCGAACTGGCGCAGCTGGGACTTGTCCAGCTTGCGCAGATCTTCGGGCAGATCGACCTGATCCAGCAGCGGGGTCTTGGTATTGGGGATGTTCATGCGCGAAAATTCTCTTGTTTGCAGCGGCGGGTCACGCCGTTTCCATGCTTTCGCCGATTTGCGGTCCGCCCGCACCCAGCACGATTTTTTCCAGACGCCCCTCGGCGGATTTCAACTTTGTCTCGCAATGCGCCTTCAGCGCCTACCCGCGTTCGTAAAGCGCGATGGAGTCTTCGAGGTCGACCTCGCCCTGCTCCAGGCGCGAGACGATCGCTTCCAGTTCCTTGAGCGCGCCTTCGAAGCTCAACTCCTCGATGGCCTTGTCGGATTTGGGAATGGCGAAGGCTCCAGCAATTCACGTAGTTTCGGAAAAACCCGAAACTGCAGCGCACCATAATCGCAATTATGGACCCGCCAAGCCAGCTTCGTGCCCCCGCACAGGGCAATTATAGTTCAAGGGTCCCCGCCAGCAAGCAGTTTCCTTGCCGCGCCTGTGGAGTTGGGGTCACGGCCGTGGCAGATGCATCGCGCGCAGCTGCAGGGAACTTCCGGGGCCGCCCTGTGGGAGGCTCGAAACCTCGCCCAGCAGGGCCTGCAGCGCCGGCAGGTTCAGCAGCGATTCGATACGCCCGAACAGCCCCAGGCTGGCATCCAGGCCGTCCGAGAGCATCCCCAGCCGGGCCAGAAGGCCAGTGCGGCGGGGATAGACCTTGAATGTCATGCTGTCCACCGGAACCCCGCCCAGGCTGGCCGCCTGACCGGCCGCGGTCCAGAAGCCGCCCAGCATGTCCACCAGCCCATGCGCCTTGGCGTCAGTGCCCGACCACACCCGGCCGCGCGCGGCGTCGCGCACCTTCTCCAGCGGCAGCTGCCTGCCCGCCGCCACCTTGGCGGTGAAGTCATCATAGATGACATCCGCCTGGTGATTGAGGTTGGCCCACTGCTCGTCGGTGAAAGGCTGCAGCGGGGAATCCATCAGGGTGTTCTTGCCCACCGCCACTGTCTCGGTCTTGGCGCCCACCAGTTCCAGAGTCTTGTTGAAGCTGACCTTGCCGGTCAGGACGCCGATGGAACCGGTGATGGTGCCGGGCTGCGCCACGATCTTGTTGGCGCTGAGCGAAATATAATAGCCACCCGAGGCTGCAACCCCGCCCATGGAAACGACCACCGGCTTGCCCGCCTTCTGCGCCACCTTCACCGCATGCAGGATCTGGTCGCTGGCGGTGACCGAGCCGCCGGGGGAATCCACCCGCAGCACGATGGCCTTGATGTTCTTGTCGCGCGCCGCCTGGCCGATGGCGGCGGACAGGTCGTCGCTGGCGATGCCGGACGAGGCGTTGAGCAGCGAGTTCTTCGCCGTGCCGTCGCGGATTTCGCCCGCCGCTTCGACAATGGCGATGTTGGCGGCGCCGAAGCGTTCGTTGGCTTGCTTCACATAGTCGGTGAACTTGACTGACTTGACGCCGCTGCCAGCCCGGGCATTGGCGGCGGCGCGCGCCTCGTCGTCATAGCCGATGCGGTCCACCAGCCTTCGGCTGCGCGCATCCTCGGAAAATTGCGGACTGGCTTCGAATGCCGCGATCACTTCGGACGCGGTGATGTGGCGGTTGGCCGCCATCTGCTTGACCGCACCGTCATAGACCGAGTTCATCAGCGCGGTGAGCTGCTCGCGGTCGGCCGGCGACATCTGCTTTTCCATCATCATGTCGGCGGCGCTTTTGTATTCGGAACGCTTGGCGATCTGCGGCACGGCCTGGATCTTGTCCAGTGTGCCGCGCAGGAACAGTTCCCCGCCGCCGGCGCCCGATACCGAGAAGGGCGCCTTGGGCATCACCCAGATTTCATTGGCGGCGCTGGCGGCCAGATAATCGCCCAGTCCGGCGCCAAAGAAGGCCGACGCCTGGGCGATGACAAATTTGTTCTTCGCCTTGAAGCGGTCGATGGCGGCGGCGATCTCCTGCGCCTCGGCGGTGGAGAGCGCGCCATTGCCCAGCTTGATCACCATGCCCTTCACCCGGCTGTCGCGGCCCGCCGCGTCCAGGCCCAGCACCACGTCCATCACCGTGGCGCGCCGGGGCGTGAAGATGCTGCCGGGGGCAGCCGCGCTATCGTCAATCGGATCACGCAAGTCCAGCGCCAGCACGATGTTGGCGGGCAATCCGTCGCCCCGCGCCAGCGACACCACCAGCAGGACCACGATGAGCAGAATCACCAGGACAACCGCCTTGTCGAACATGTTCACCACGGACATCAAAAGGTCGTTCAGCCAGGTGAGAAAACGGATCATGAAAATTCCTTGAGACGCAAAGAGGGGATGGGGGCGCAATCTAACGAAAAAGCCCGGCTCCCAACAGGGGCCGGGCTTTCACGCATTTGTGACGAAAGCCTAGTGCTTGAGCGCGTCGCGCACGGCATCCTTGGCGCCGCCCACGGCATTCTGCACCTTGCCGGCGGCCTTGTCGGCAGAGCCTTCGGCCTGCAGCTTGGCATCGCC
>CANBZE010000110.1 GCA_947373775.1 Alphaproteobacteria bacterium | reverse complement strand
ATGTCTGGCGTGATCTGCGGCAAGGTTTCGAAAATATCGCCCTGCGCCACCTCGCAGGACCAGCCCAGCGCGGCGAACTGGCTCCGCGTTTCGGCGCTGACAATATTCTGGCGGTCGGCGATCAGAACAGTGACGCCGGGCCAGCGCTTCGCCAACCGCCGCGCCACCGACAGCATGAAGCGGCCATCGCCACCGCCCAAATCGACCAAAGTTTTGGGCGCAGAGAAATCCGACAGCGCCTTTGTCATGATCGCAGCTTGGCGCATCACCCCATTGATCCGCGCCAGGTCGCGGCGCGAACGCAGGGCGCGGGGATCATCCGGCGCCAGGTGATCCAGGATTTCCGGCATCAATATTCTTTTTGGCGCGCGCATCACGCCGCCATGCGGAACATCATGGTCTCGGCCACTAGGCCCGGGCCGAAGGACATGGCGCAGCCGCGCTGGCCGCCCCTCGCCTCGCGCATGATGCGGTCCAGCACAAACATCACCGTGCCCGACGACATGTTGCCGAAATCGTTCAGCACGCTGCGCGACGGCGCCAGCGCTTCGGGGGGCAAAGCAAAGGCCTGCTCCACCGCATCCAGCACCGTGCGCCCGCCCGGATGAATCGCCCAAAGGTCGATGTCATTGGCGCCGCCCAATATGTCGTCGCGCGATTCCGACAAAGCGGTGCGGATGGCACCGGGCACCGCGCCCGACAGCACCATGTCGAAACCTTGCTGGCGAATATGCCAGCGGATCAGCTCGCGGGTGTCCGGCACCAGTGCGGCGCGGAAGGATGTCATTTCAACCCCGATGGGATCGGCGCTGACCAGCGCGGCGGCGCAGCCATCGGCGAACAGCAGGAAGGACAATATCTCTTCGAGATCGTCGGTTTCGTGCAAATGCAGGGTGCAGAGTTCCAGGTTCACCGCCAGCACCCGCGCTTGCGGTTCGGAGCGCACGATGTGGCGCGCCAGCTTCAACGCATTGATGGCGGCGTAGCAGCCCATGAAGCCCACCATGGTGCGTTCCACATGGGACGGCAGGCCGCAACGCTCCACCAGTTCCAGGTCGATGCCCGGCGCGGACAGGCCGGTGCAACTGGTGACGATGACATGGGTGATACGGCTGCGGTCTTCGCCCACCAGCAATTTCTCGACCGCTTCCACCGCCAGGCCCGGCGCGCAGACTTCGAACTTCTGCATCCGCGCCGCGGTATCGGGGAAGGCACCCAGCTTGTAGAAGCCTTCGGCATCCACCGCCGCGCCTTGCGCGCCCGGCTCCAGAAACGAATAGCGGCGCGAAATGCCGCTGCGCTCGGCCATGCGGTCGAACAAGGCGGCGCGGCGATTGTCGTGGCGCAGCATCTGCCGGCCGAAGCGCAGGAAGGTGTCGTGCACGTCGTGCGGCGGGTTGGCTGTGGCGATGCGATTGATGAAGGCTTCCGACATGGCGCCAGCCTAGCCCAACTTTCCGCAAGCCGCCGCCTTTTTATTACACATGTAGGCGGAATAAATTTGGAACAAATTCAGTCTACCAAAGATGAACGCGCTCTTCGGGTGGCAAATAGTATTTCTGCCCGGGTTTCACGTCGAAGGAGTCGTACCAGGAATCCATGTTCCGGGTGGGGCCAATGACGCGGAACTCCGCCACGGTGTGTTCGTTCGACCGGGTCTGGGTGCGGATCGCCGCTTCGCGCATCTTGGTGCGCCACACCTGGCCGAACGACAGGAACAGCCGCTGGTCGCCGGTATACCCATCCAGCACCCTGGGTTTGCGGCCATGCAGCGACAGGCGGTAGGCCTTGAGCGCGATCGCCAGCCCCGCATTGTCGGCAATGTTCTCGCCCAGAGTGTTCTGGCCGATGACATGCAGTTCCGGATCGGTTTTGGGCAAAGGAGTGAAGCCGTCATACTGCTTCACCAGGGCGGCGGTGCGGGCATCGAAATTGGTGCGGTCTTCCTTGGTCCACCAGTCCTGGAACACGCCCTTGCCGTCATACTTGCTGCCCTGGTCGTCGAAACCGTGGCTGATCTCGTGGCCGATCACCGCGCCGATGGCGCCGTAATTGACCGCATCATCGGCATTGGGATCGAAGAAGGGCGCCTGCAGGATGGCGGCGGGGAACACGATCTCGTTGAAGGACGGATTGTAATAGGCGTTGATGGTGGAGGGCGTCATGCCCCACTCGCTCTTGTCCACCGGCTGGTTGATGCGGGACAGGTCGCGGTTCCATTCATACAGCGCACCGGCCTGCACATCGGCGATCATGTCGCCCTTCACCACCTGGAAGTCGGAATAGTCGCGCCACTTGGTGGGATAGCCGATCTTGGGCGTGAAGCGGTGCAGCTTGTCCAGCGCCTTGGCGCGGGTGGCCGGCGTCATCCAGGTCAAGGTGTTGATGTCGGCCTCATAGGCCTTCAGCAGGTTGGAAACCAGCAGGTCCGCCTTGGCCTTGGACTCCGGCGGGAAGTAACGCGCGACATACAGCTTGCCCAGCGCCTCGCCCAGCAGATTGTCCAGCAGATGCACGCCGCGGGTCTTGCGATCCAGCTGCTGGGTGCGGCCCGACAGCACGGTGCCATAGAAGGCAAAATCACGGTTGTCGAACTTCGACGGCAGATAGGCCGCGAATGTGTGCAGGTAATGCACCACCAGATAATCGCGCCAGGTGGAAACCGGCGTGGCGGTGAATATCTTGGCCAGCGGACCGAAGGCGGACTTTTCCGCCACGATCACCTGGCGTTCGCCGCGCGGACCGCTCAAGGGGATGCGGCTTTCCGCCAGGAAATTGTCCCAGGGGAATTCCGGCGCCAGCGTCTTAAGCGCGGACACCGGCATGGGATTGTAGATCTTGTCGGCATCGCGGCGGTCGGCGCGGTTCCACGATACCTTGGCGATCTCGGTTTCCAGCGCCAGCACCCGGTCGGCGCGCGCCGCACTGTCGGTCATGCCGGCCAGGTCCATCATCTCGGCGAGATATTTGCGGTAGGCCTCGCGCGTCTTGACGATCTCGGCATCGTCCTTGAGGTAATAATCGCGATCGGGAAGACCCAATCCGCCCTGCGAAAGATTGACCGAGTAATTGTCGGGATTCTTGTCGTCCACCCCGATGCCCATATTGTAGACGCTGGCGGTGTTGAGCTTCACCGAAGCCATGGCGCGGGCCACATCCGGCAGGGTCTGCAAGCCGTTCAGGTAATCCAGGTCCTTCTGCGCCGGCTTCAGCCCGGCCGCGTCAATCGCGGCGGTGTCGGTGAAGGTGTCAAACAAATCGCGCAGCTTCTTTTCTTCCGGCGCCAGCGAAGCTTCCGGTTTGGCCGCCAGGTCGTTGACGATGGTCTTGAGCCGTTCCTCGCTGAGGATCTGCAGCTGCTGGAAGGAGCCGATGCTGGAACGGTCCGGCGGGATGACGACGGTGGCCAGATACTTGCCGTTCACATGCCGGAAGAAGTCGTCGCCGGGCGCCACCGACTTGTCCATGCCGGACAGGTCCACGCCCCATGTGCCCAGCTGGGCACCCGCAGCCCAAACTGGCGCGGCCAGGGCCAGCGCGCCGCACAGAAAGAGCGAAAGCTTGGTAGGGGACATGGGAGTTCTCCGGCAGACTTTGCGGTCAGCTTAATTGGGGGATTGCGGTTTTTCCAAGGGTGGCGGCTCGACCGTGACGCCGGCGGCCACGGTCCGGCCATCGGCCAGCTTGGTCATGGCCACGGTCACAAGGGCGCCTGGCACCAACAGGCTTTTGTCGCCCACGGCCAGCGCCGAAATCTGGCTGCTGGGCATCACTTCGATCATGGCATCGGCGGCGCAGGCCAGTGGGCTGGCATAAGCGGGCGGCGACGCCCGGCCCTCGCAGACGGTACGGCCCGCGCCGGCGCTGTTCAGCACCGCGCCGCGATAGTGGAGCGTCATGGTGCCGTCATTCTTGTCGTCCGCGGAGGTGAACTGCACCACCGTCACCGTACCGTTGATGACGATCCGGTCGGCGTCGGGGAAGCGGCCTTCGCCGCTGCCCCGCAGCGCCGGTGGATACAGATAGACATCGCTGGCGCGCATCACGCCGTTGCGCCCCACCGTGACCGCCGCCCCAGCATAGTCGCCCGCCTTGATGGCATCGAAGCGGGCGCGGCTGGCGCCGACATAGCGGGTCTGCGGGGTGATGAAGACCGTCATCGACTCCTTGAGCGTCGACTTTGCGCCCGGCTCCAAGGTCATCGCCTGGCCGTCAAACGCGGTGAGCTTGGCCTTCACCCGCACCACGGGCTCGGCCGCAAACGACTGCGCCGCGGTGAGAACCGCGGCGCAGGCAAGCAGAATACCAAAGCGTTGGATCAATGACGCGGCTTCTGGAACTTGAGCATGAACTGGTTGGTCTTGCCCTTCACATCGGCCTCGAACACCCGCTTGGTGCCGTCATCGGAGGAATAGTTCAGATCCTTGCTTTCCGCGACCAGCTTGAAACCGGCGGCTTCCACTTCCTGCTTCACGGTGGATTCCTTGATGCGGTGCAGTGCCTCGGTGACGTCATCGCCGGCGCTGTCGGCCGCCTTGTGGTCGATGATGACGTAATAGCCGCCCGGCTTCAGCGACTTGTAGATCGCCTTGTTCACCTCATTCACATCCATCGCATACTGCTTGTTGTGCATGTCGTGATAATTCTGCGAGGTCCACACCACGTCCACCGCCTGCGGCGTCACGAACTGCGGCAACGGGCCATGGATCACGCCCAGATTCTTGTAGATCGCTTTCAGAGCGGCGAACTGGTTGTCCGGATCCTTGTTCTGGGTCTTCAGGCGCGCGTCATACTGGCTGCCGAAATAGGCATAGACCCGGCCGCCCGGCTCCACCGCCTTGGCGAAAATGCGGGTGAAATAGCCGCCGCCCGGCAGCATATCCACCACCACCTTGCCCGGCCCAATGCCGGCGAACGCAAGCATATCGGCCGGCTTGCGGTTTTCGTCGCGCGCCGTGTCAGCGGCGGGACGGCCGGCATCGGCAACCGCCGCCTTCATTTTCGCCGTCGGAGCGGCAAGCACGATCGCGGACGACGCCATCAGCGCCACGACCGCCAGCAAAAGACTTGTATGCTTCATCTTCCCCACTCCTGTTTTTGTTGACGTCAGCCTAGCGCATTTCCGCACGCTCGCAGAAGACCCTTTTGGGCCCAAAACACCTGCCTTTTAAGCAGGCACCACCAGGGGGTATCCCGGCTCCTGCTTGGAGGCATGGATCACCAGCGAGCTTTTCACCGATGCGACATTCTTCTCGGCGGTAACGGTGTCGGTGATGAAGCTCTGGAAGGCCGACAGGTCGCGCGCCACGCATTTGAGGATGAAATCCACTTCGCCCGACAGCATGTGGCACTCGCGCACTTCGGGCCAGCGCCGCGCGCTTTCCTCGAAATGCTTCAGGTCGCCGTCCTTCTGGCTGGCCAACCCGACAAAAACAAAGCCGGTGACTTCAAAGCCCAGCGCCTTGCCGTTCAGCTCGGCGTGATAGCCCTTGATGAAGCCCGCCTTCTCCAGCGCGCGGATGCGGCGCAGGCAGGGCGGCGCGGTGATCTTGGCGCGCCGCGACAATTCCACATTGGTGATGCGGCCGTCGGCCTGCAGCTCGGACAGGATGCGCAGGTCTATGGCGTCCAATTTGCGGGTGTCCACGCACGATCCTGATGAAAGGGCTCGGTGCTATAACGCGCGCAAAGCGGCCGCGCAATAATCTTTCTCGAATCGCCGTGTAACGGCCAGAAGTTTGCGTCCGAACTGGCTCCTATAACCTTATGCACCGCCTAGGATTTCAACCCGGCTTGACGGCGCGCCTTGCCATTACGATATGACATAGCCAGACCCGCGATTGCCGCAAAGCCAAGCAAAGACAAAGCCATGAACGCCAACACCCCCAAGCACTCCAAAATCATCATCCTGGGCAGCGGCCCGGCCGGCTGCACCGCCGCCATCTATGCGGCCCGCGCCATGCTGGAGCCGACCTTGATCGCCGGCATCCAGCCGGGCGGCCAGCTCACCATCACCACCGAGGTGGAGAATTACCCCGGCTATGCCGAGGCCATCCAGGGCCCCTGGCTGATGGACCAGATGCAGGAACAGGCCCGGGCGCTGGGCACCAATTTCGTCAGCGACACCATCGCCAAGGTGGACCTGTCGCGGCGGCCCTTCACCCTTCTGGGCGACAGCGGCGATGTCTACACCGCCGATACCCTGGTGATCGCCACCGGCGCCTCCGCCAACTGGCTGGGCATCCCCAGCGAAAGCGCCTTTCAGGGCTTTGGCGTCTCGGCCTGCGCCACCTGCGACGGCTTCTTCTATCGCGGTAAGGACGTCGCGGTGGTCGGCGGCGGCAATACCGCTGTCGAAGAGGCGCTGTTCCTCACCAATTTCGCCGACAAGGTCACACTGGTGCATCGCCGCGACTTCCTGCGCGCCGACAAGACCAACCAGGCGCGGCTGAACGCCAACAAGAAGATCGACATCCTGTACGACACCGAGATCGCCGAAGTGCTGGGCACGACCGAGCCCAAGGGCGTCACCGGCGTGAAGCTGCGCAACACCGTCACCGGTTCGGTCCATGAACAATCGGT
>CANBZE010000109.1 GCA_947373775.1 Alphaproteobacteria bacterium | reverse complement strand
CCCGCCTGCCGTTGCCGCGCCTGATGCACGACATGATGGCGACCTTCCCGACGCCGCGTAACCTGAACATCTGGTACACCTTCGGCGGCATCCTCACTTTCTGCCTGGGCGTGCAGATCATCACCGGCGTGGTGCTGGCGATGCATTATGTCGCCAATGCGGGCATGGCCTTCGACAGCGTCGAAGCCATCATGCGCGACGTCAATTACGGCTGGCTGATCCGCTACATGCACGCCAATGGCGCGTCCATGTTCTTCCTGGCGGTCTACATCCACATGTTCCGCGGCCTTTACTACGGTTCCTACAAGGCGCCGCGCGAGCTGATCTGGATCATCGGCGTGCTCATCTATCTCCTGATGATGGCCACTGCCTTCTTCGGTTACGTGCTGCCCTGGGGCCAGATGTCCTTCTGGGGCGCCACCGTCATCACCAACCTGTTCAGCGCCATCCCGGTGGTGGGCACGCACATCGCCACCTGGCTATGGGGCGACTTCGCGGTGGGCGATGCCACCTTGAACCGCTTCTTCTCGCTGCATTATCTGCTGCCCTTCATCATCGCCGGTGTGGTGGGGCTGCATATCTGGGCGCTGCACGTGCCGGGCAACAACAACCCGCTGGGCATCGACGTGAAGAGCCCCCAGGACACGGTGCCTTTCCACCCCTATTACACGGTGAAAGACGCCTTCTACCTGGTGCTGTTCGTCATCCTGTTCGCGGCGTTCGTGTTCTTCTCGCCGGACTTCTTCGGCAACCCGGACAATTACCAACCGGCCAATCCGCTGGTGACGCCGCCGGACATCGTGCCGGAATGGTACCTGCTGCCCTTCTACGCCATGCTGCGTTCCATCCCGAACAAGCTGCTGGGCGTGATCGTGATGGGCGGCGCCATCGTCACCCTGGTGTTCATCCCCTGGCTGGACACCAGCCGGGTGCGTTCCTGCCGCTTCCGCCCGATGATGAAGCAGTTCTTCTGGGCCTTCGCGGTAGCTTGCGTGCTGCTGGGCTATTGCGGTTCGCAGGGCGTTGACGCGGCGCGCTTCGGCATTCCGCTGGTGTGGGTCGCCCGTATCGCCTCGCTCTACTACTTCGCCTTCTTCTGGCTCATCATGCCGATCATCGGCCTGATCGAAACGCCCAAGAAGCTTCCCGCTTCCATCGCGCAATCCGTGTTCGGCGACAACGCCGCCACTCCGGCCGAATGAGAATGACCATGCACCTGAAGACCCTTTCTCTCGGACTGGTTGCCGGTCTGCTGGTTTCCAGCGCGGCCTTCGCCGAAGGCATCGACACCAAGCGGCTGCATCCCAAGGACGAGAAGTTCTCGTTCGAAGGTCCGTTCGGCACCTATGACCGCGGCGCCCTGCAGCGCGGCTTCCAAGTCTACAAGGAAGTCTGCGCCGCCTGCCATGCCGCCAATCACCTGTCGTTCCATAACCTGGACGAGCCGGGCGGTCCCGAATTCACCGAGGCCCAGGCCAAGGCGCTGGCCGCCGCCATCAAGGTCCCGGCGGAACCCAACGACAAGGGCGAAACCACCGACGACAAGGGCACGACCCTGATGCGCTCGGCCGGCCTGGCCGATCATTTCCCGCCGCCCTATCCCAACGAGAATGCGGCCCGCGCCAACAATGGCGGCGCCCTGCCGCCGGACCTGTCAATGATCGTCAAGGCGCGCGAAGGCGGCGCCCAGTATGTCTATTCGATCCTGACCGGCTTCCATGAAAAGACGCCGGCCGGTTTCAAGGTGACGGCGAACAAGTATTTCAATCCCTATTTCGAAGGCTGGAATATCTCCATGCCGCCGCCGCTCGCCGCCAATGGCGTGACCTATTCGGACGGCACCAAGGCCACCATCGAACAGGAAGCCCATGACGTGACGACTTTCCTGGCCTGGGCCAGCGAGCCCAAGATGGAAGAGCGCAAGCGCTTCGGCTTCGGCACCATGGCGTTCCTGATCGTGCTGGCGGGCCTGCTGTTTGCGGCCTATCGCAAGCTCTGGAAAGACCAGCACTAATTGTCATAAATCCGGGGCATTGCCCCCCGGACCTGCCATGATAAAAGGGCGCTCCCCATCAGGAAGCGCCCTTTTTCATGGCCAAAACGGTACTCGGAATTATCGGTGGATCCGGCGTCTACCAGATCGACGGTCTGGAAAACGCCCAATGGCAGACGGTCAAAAGCCCTTGGGGTGAGCCGTCGGACCAGCTTCTCACCGGCACCTTCCAGGGCGTGGACATGGTGTTCCTGCCGCGCCACGGCCGCGGCCATGTCCAGACCCCCAGCTCGATCAACTACCGCGCCAATGTCGATGCCTTGAAGCGCGTCGGCGTCACCGACCTGATCAGCGTGTCGGCCTGCGGCTCGCTGAAGGAAGAGCTGCCGCCCGGCACCTTCGTGATGGCCGACCAGTTCATCGACCGCACCTTCGCGCGCGAGAAGAGTTTCTTCGGTCCCGGCTTTGTCGCCCATGTGCCGATGGCCCATCCGGTCTGCCCGCGCCTGTCGGGCGCGCTGACCCTGGCGGCGCGCGAGAGCAGAATCGATCACAGCGAAGGCGGCACCTATATCTGCATGGAGGGGCCGCAATTCTCCACCCGCGCCGAAAGCTTCCTGTATCGCAGCTGGGATTGCAGCGTGATCGGCATGACCGCCATGCCGGAAGCCAAGCTGGCCCGCGAGGCCGAGCTGCCTTACGCCATTGTCGGCATGGTGACCGATTATGACTGCTGGCACGACGATCATGAGCACGTGACGGTGGATGCGGTCATCAAGGTGATGACCCAGAACGCCGCCAATGCGCGCCGCCTGATCCAGGCGGTGGCGCCCAAGCTGGGGCCGCAGCGCGAGGCTTGCCCGCTGGGCGTCGAAACCATGCTGGACATGGCGTTGATCACCGCGCCGGACAAGCGCGACCCCGCCCTGGTGGCGAAACTCGATGCGGTCGCCGGCCGTGTTCTCAAAAAGGCTTGATCCGATGGACTATAAAGACGCGATCCGCACCATTCCCGACTATCCCAAGCCGGGCATCATGTTCCGCGACATCACCACCCTGCTGGGCAATCCGCGGGCTTTCCGCCGCGCGGTGGACGAGATGGTGCAGCCCTATGCCGGGCTGAAGATCGACAAGGTGGCGGGGCTGGAAGCGCGCGGCTTCATCCTGGGCGGCGCGGTGGCGCATCAACTGTCGGTGGGTTTCATCCCCGTGCGCAAGAAGGGCAAGCTGCCCCACACCGTGATCGGCGAGGATTACGAACTGGAATACGGCACCGACCGGATCGAGATCCATATCGACGCCCTGGAAAAGGGCGAGCGCGTGCTTCTGGTCGATGATTTGATCGCCACCGGCGGCACCGCCTTTGCCGGCATCAAGCTGCTGGAACGGGCCGGCGCCAATATCGTGGGCTGTTCCTTTGTCATCGACCTGCCCGAACTGGGCGGCGCCGACAAGCTGCGGGCCATCGGCAAACCGGTGACGGCGCTGGTTGCGTTTGAGGGCCATTAGGTGAAGCTTTACACCAACAGTGCCTCGCCCTTCGCGCGCAAGTGCCGCGTCATCGCCCATGAGCTGGAACTGAAGCTGGAGGAAATCCGCACCCTGCCGATGCAGGACCCGGAGTTCCGCCGCGTCAATCCGCTGGGCAAGATTCCGGCGCTGGTTTTGGATGACGGCTCGGTGCTGATCGACTCACCCGTGATCTGCGAATATCTCAATCACACCGGCGGCGGGAAATTCTTCCCCGGCATGAACATCTTCAAGCACAATAGCGGGCGCTGGAAGGCGCTGGGCCTGGCGGCGCTGGGCGATGGCATTGCCGATGCCGCGGTGGCGTATGTGATATTGGGCCGCGAGAACCCGGTGCCGGAAGCCGCGCGCAAGCGCCAGCTGGACACGGTGCTGGCGGCGCTGAACGCGCTGGAGCGGGTGAACTTCGCCAAAGATCCCACCATCGGCGAAATTTCCATCGGTTGCGCGCTTGGGTACGTCGATTTCCGCCTGCCGGACCTTGATTGGAAGAGTTCCCGCCCCAAATTGTCGGCCTGGTTCGCCAGGTTCAGCGAATACCCCGCCATGAAGGCTACGGCACCCGCGGCGCCATGAAAATCAACGGAACTCACTACCGCTCCGTCTGGCCGATCGGCGAGGACGCCTTCGGCATCATCGACCAGACCAGGCTGCCGCATGAATTCGCCACCCTGACCTTGCGCAATGCGGAAGCCGCGGCGCACGCGATCATCACCATGCAGACCCGCGGCGCGCCGCTGATCGGCGCGGTGGGGGCTTACGGCCTGGCGCTGGCGGTGCGCGAAGACGCTTCCGATGACCACATCCAGAAGGTGGTGGAGATGCTGGCCGAAACCCGGCCCACCGCCATCAACCTGAAATGGGCGCTGTGGCGCATGCGCGGCGCGCTGCTGAACCAGCCGCACGAGGCGCGCGCGGCGCTGGCCTGGCAGGAAGCCGCGACAATCGCCGACGAAGACGTGGCGATGAGCGAAGCGATTGGCCGGAACGGGCTCAAGATCATCCGCGACATCGCTGCCAAGAAGCCGGGCAAGACCGTCAATATCCTCACCCATTGCAATGCCGGCTGGCTGGCGACGGTGGATTACGGCACCGCCCTGGCGCCGATCTATCTGGCCCATGACGACGGCATTCCGTTGCATGTCTGGGTGGACGAAACCCGCCCGCGCAACCAGGGCGCCTCGCTGACCGCGTTTGAACTGGGCAGTCATGGCGTGGATCACACCATCCTGGCCGACAATGCCGGCGGCCATTACATGCAGGCCGGCCAAGTGGACATGGTGATCGTTGGCACCGACCGCGTCACCGCCCATGGCGATGTCGCCAACAAGATCGGCACCTACCTGAAGGCGCTGGCGGCCAAGGACAATGACGTGCCCTTCTATGTGGCGCTGCCCAGCTCCACCATCGACTGGACTTTGGACTCCGGCCGCGACATTCCCATCGAGGAACGCAGCGAAGACGAAGTGCTGAAAATGACGGGCCGGCTTCCTGACGGTTCCGTGGCGGTGGTGGAAATCGCGGCACCCGGCAGCGGCGCCGCCAATCCCGGTTTCGACGTCACCCCGGCGCGGCTGGTGACCGGCTTCATCACCGAACGCGGCACTTGCGCCGCCACCCCCGAAGGCTTACGGAGCCTTTTTCCAAACAAGGCCTGACAATGAAGAGCGGTTGGTCCGACAAAGACGCCCAGGAATTCGTCACCCGTTACGCGCCCAAGGGCGTGAATACGGACCTTGCGGTGCGCACCTATACGACGCGACTGCTCGGCAGCGATCCCAAGATGGTGCTGCATGGCGGTGGCAACACCTCGGTCAAGACGACGGTGAAAGACCAACTGGGTGACGATGTGGATGTGATCTGCATCAAGGGCTCGGGCTGGGACATGGGTGTGATCGAGCCCGCGGGCCTTCCGGCCGTGCGGCTGGAGCCGCTGCGCAAGCTGCGCAAGCTGGACAAGCTGTCCGACGAGGACATGGTGAACTACCAGCGCATCAACCTGCTGGATTCGTCTTCGCCCAACCCTTCGGTCGAAACCCTGCTGCACGCCTTCCTGCCGCACAAGTTCATCGACCATGTCCATTCCACCGCCGTGCTGGCGCTGACCGACCAGCCCGACAACAAGGCGCTGGTGCATGAAGTCTATGGCGACCGCGTCGCCTATGTGCCCTACACCATCCCGGGTTTCGCGCTGGCCAAGGCGGTGGCCGAAGTGTTCGACAAGCACCCCAAGGCTGAAGGCCTGATCCTGTTGCAGCATGGCATCTTCACCATGGGCGACACCGCCGAGCAGGCCTATGGCCGCATGATCGAATTCGTGACGATGGCCGAGGAGCGCCTGAAGCTTCAGCGCAAGACGATCGTGCCTGCCAAGCTGCCGGCCAACATTGCCTCGGTGCCGCAAATCGCGCCCATCCTGCGCGGCGCGGTGGCGATCGAGAAGAACGCGACTGCGGGCACCGCCAAGCGCCAGTTGCTGGATTTCCGCACCAATGCGCAGATCCTCAATTACGTGAACGGCGCCGAACTGTCGCGCTACAGCCAGGTCGGCGTGGTCACCCCCGATCACACCATCCGCACCAAGAACTGGCCGGTGATCGTGCCGGCCCCGGAAGCCGGCAAGCTGGAACAGTGGGCGAAAGACGTGCATGAAGCGGTTGCGGCCTATGTCGCGCGCTACCACCGTTACTTCGAAGACAACAATGCCAAGAGCGCGGTGAAGAAAAAGGAACTGGACCCGCTGCCGCGCGTCATCCTGGTGCCCGGCGTGGGCATGTTCGGGGTGGGCGGCTCGGCCAAGGATGCCGCCATCGCCGCCGACATCGCCGAGAATGCCGTGGCCGTGATCACCGATGCCGAGGCCATGGGCGAATATCGCAGCATCAGCGACTTCGACATGTTCGAAGTGGAATATTGGTCGCTGGAACAGGCCAAGCTGGGCAAGTCCAACGAAAAGTCGCTGGCCCGCCAGGTGGCGGTGATCACCGGCGGCGGCTCGGGCATCGGCGCGGCGACGGCGCGGGCCATGGCCAAGGAAGGCGCCGAAGTCGCGGTGCTGGACCGCGACCTGGACGCGGCCAAGGCGGCGGCGAAGAAGATCGGTGGCAAGGCGCTGGCCCTGCAATGCGATG
>CANBZE010000108.1 GCA_947373775.1 Alphaproteobacteria bacterium | reverse complement strand
TTTCGATTTCGCCCGGGTGTTCCGCAACCGCGAGCGCGGCCGCCTGCATGCGCCCGAATTCACCATGCTGGAATGGTACCGGGCGCGGGAAGATTACCAGGCGGTGATCGCCGACAGCCTGGCGCTGCTGTGGCTGGCGGCCGATGTCGTGGGTGTGGAGGCGCTGCGCCACCAGGGCCATGCCTGCAATCCGCGCGAGGCCGCCGACCGGCTGACGGTGGCGCAGGCTTTCACCCATCTGGCCGGCATTGATCTGTTGGCAACCTTGTCGCCCGATGGGGTGGGCGATGCCAACGCCTTGCGCAGCCGGGCGCGGCGCGGCGGCATCACCGTCTCAGATGATGATGACTGGTCCGACATCTTCGCCAAGATCCTCACCTTGCGGGTGGAACCCAAGCTGGGTCTGGAGCGGCCCTGCATCCTTTACGAGTATCCGGTGTGCGAAGCCGCATTGGCACAGGTCAGTGCGCGTGATCCACGCGTCGCGGAACGCTTCGAGCTGTACGCCTGCGGGGTGGAGCTGGCCAACGGTTTTGGCGAACTGACCGATCCCGCCCAGCAGCGCGCCCGCTTTGAGATCGAAATGGCCAAGAAGGCGCGGGTCTATGGGGTGCGCTATCCGCTGGACGAGGAATTCCTGAACGCGCTGGCCGATATGCCGCCGGCCAGCGGCGTGGCGCTGGGCTTTGACCGGTTGGTGATGCTGGCCACCGGCGCACCCGACATTGACGCCGTTTTATGGACGCCGTTGCCCTGATTGCGGCGGTGACATGCGGGTAACCCGGCCCACGCTGGTATCGCCGGAATAGAGATTGCCCTGCTTGTCCCAGGCCATGTAGGTCGCCTCGATGAACTGGCCAGTGCCGATGCCCGAGCCGCGCCCGACCGCGCCCAGAACATGGCCGTCGCGGTCCAACTTCAACAGCTGGCCATCGCGCCCCGTGGAAATCCAGGGATCGCCATGGGGATCGAAAGCGATGGCGCAGACCAGGTTGGGCATGGGAAGCGTCTTTTTGAATTTGCCTTCGCGGCTGTAGATCACCAGCCGGTATTCCTCGCGGTCGCCGATCCACACATCGCCATTGCGCGGATCCACCGCGATGCCGTGCGCCATGCTGAATTTTCCCGGCCCGATCTGGTTGCCGTACCATTGGCCAAGGAACTTGCCGTTTTTGTCCAGATGGAGGATGCGCGCTGCGCCGACGCGGTTGTCCGGCGCCAGATCCACATCATTGGGGCTTTCATTGCCATGGCCCTGGGCGATGTAGATGTCGCCGCCCGCGCCGAAGGCGACGTCCAGCGGCTGCCACAACACATGCCGTTCGCCGTTCCAGTCGCCGCGTTTGCCGCGCACCCCGAAGGTCTGCAGCAATTTTCCTTCCGGACTCAATTTCAGGACGATGCCGCCATTGGCGTCGCTGATCCAGACATTGCCGGACGGGTCCGCCTTGATGCCATGGCCTTTTTCCAGCCGGCCGATGACCGCGTCGGGCACGGTGCGAACAAGCCTGAAGGCGCTGTCGAATTCAAACAGTTGCGGCTGGTCCGCGGCCGCGCGTTGCAACACCCAGATATTGCCGCGCGGATCAATGGCCACGCCTGTGGCGCCGCCGCCGCCCATCGGGAGGTCGAAGGGATAGTCATAGCTATAGCCAAGGGTCTGGTCCCACAGCACCCGGCGCAATTGCTCGCGTGTAGGTCCCAGGCGGTTGTCGCACAAGGGTGAGTGGTTGCAGGCCGGTACACTGGAGGCGGGCAGGGCCGCCAGGTCCGCAAGGCAGCGCTGGGAGAGCCGCGCCTTGTTTTCTGTCAGGCAGGCACGCGCCGCATAAAGTCCCGAGCGGCCATTGCACATTTTACCGATATCGTCCGAACAGGCGGCCAGCACGCTGGCGGCAGAAGTGCCCGGCGGCAGAACCTTGCCGCCATGGGCCACCGGCGCGCGCCCGCCCGTGTCGGGATAGGTATCCGCCAGTCGCCAGCCGGGCGATGGCGCGGCGGCTGCGGGCGCGGCCAGGATGCAGAAGGCGGCGATCACCAGGCGGCGCATGCGTATCTCCCGGGCTTTTTCGCCAGCATGCCCGGCGGCCCTGATCCGGCGCAACCCGCGCATGTCCGCCTTGCGGGAAAAAGGCTGTTCAGGGGGGTGATAATCGCTAGGCTCCGCGCCGTTATGACCGACACAGCCGCCAGCAAAATCCACAACACCAGCTTCATCGTGCTGCTGGGCATCGGCATGAGCCATATGCTCAACGACATGATGCAGGCGGTGCTGCCGGCCATCTATCCCACCTTGCAGCAACAGTTTCATCTGTCCTTCGCCCAGATCGGGCTGATCACCCTGGCGTCGCAGTGCACCGCCTCGCTGCTGCAGCCCGCGGTGGGTTATGTGTCCGACATCAAGCCCAGGCCCTATTCCCTGGCGGCGGGCATGGTCGCCACCCTGTTCGGGCTGGTGCTGCTGTCCATCGCCGGCAGCTATCCGGTGGTGCTGGTCGCCGCCATGCTGGTGGGCGTGGGCTCATCGGTGTTTCACCCCGAATCCAGCCGGGTCGCGCGCATGGCCTCGGGCGGGCGGTATGGCCTGGCGCAATCGCTGTTTCAGGTGGGCGGCAATGTCGGCTCGGCCCTGGGGCCCTTGTCCGCGGCATTCCTGGTCGCCACCTATGGCCAGCGCTCCATCGCCTGGTATGCCGGTGTGGCGCTGCTGGCGATCATCATCCTGTTCAATGTCGGCACATGGTACAAGCATCACGGCCTGACACGCATCAAGCATCACCATGGCGAGCGCCATTCCAACCTGTCGAAGAACAGGATCGTCTGGTCGCTGATCGTGCTGCTGGCGATGGTGTTTTCGAAGTTCGTCTATCTGACCAGCATCGGCAGCTATTACACCTTCTACCTGATCCACAATTTCGGCCTGTCGGTGCAGGCCGCGCAGATTCACCTGTTCTTCTTCTTGGGCTCGGTGGCGGTGGGCACCCTGCTGGGCGGGCCGCTGGGCGACAAGATCGGGCGCAAATATGTGATCTGGTTTTCCATCCTGGGCGCGCTGCCTTTCACCCTGATGTTGCCCTATGCCGACCTGTTCTGGACCGGCATCCTGTCCGTGATCATCGGCATGGTGCTGGCGTCGGCGTTTCCCGCCATCGTGGTGTATGCTCAGGAATTGCTGCCCGGCCGGGTGGGCATGATTGCAGGGCTGTTTTTCGGCCTCTCCTTTGGGCTCAGCGGCATCGGCGCCGCGGTGCTGGGCGCGCTGGCAGACGACACCTCCATCGCCTTTGTCTACAAGGTCTGTTCCTACCTTCCTGCCATCGGATTGCTGGCGGTGTTCCTGCCCAGCTTCAAGGCGAAGAAGAAATGAGCCTGGACGATGTCGCGCGAAAGTACGCGGTGGCGGTCTCGCCCGCCCTGCTGGCGCTGGTCGATCCGGGCGATCCGCACGATCCCATCGCGCGCCAGTTCCTGCCCAGCCTGGAAGAGCTGAACACCCTGCCCGAAGAACGCGCCGATCCCATCGGCGATAACGCACATTCCCCAGTGTCCGGCATCGTGCACCGTCATCCTGATCGCGTGCTGTTCAAGGTGGTGGCGGCCTGTCCGGTCTATTGCCGCTTCTGTTTCAGGCGCGAGACGATCGGGCCCGGAAAAGATAATGCGTTGTCCAGGGATGATTTCGAGGCGGCGCTGACTTACATCGCCGGTCACGGCGAAATCTGGGAAGTGATCCTGACCGGCGGCGATCCCTTCATCCTGTCGCCCCGCCGCGTCGCCGAGATCACACGGCGTTTGGCCGCCATCCCGCATGTGAAGGTCATCCGTTGGCACTCGCGCGTGCCGGTGGTCGATCCCGACCGCATCACCGACGATCTGGTGGCGGCGCTGCACGCCCCCGGCGCCACCACTTGGGTGGCGGTGCATGCCAATCACGAACGGGAATTTTCGGTGCCTGCCCGCGCCGCCATCGCGCGGCTGGTGGAGGGCGGCATCGCCCTGGTCAGCCAGTCGGTACTGCTGAAAGGTGTGAACGACAAGGTTGAAACCCTGGCAGCGCTGATGCGCGCGTTCGCCGAAAACCACATCAAGCCTTACTACCTGCACCATCCCGACATGGCGCCGGGGACTTCACATTTCCGCATCGGGATTGAAGATGGCTTGTCGCTGGTGCGCGAACTGCGGGCGCGCATCTCGGGTTTGACGATGCCCACGTACATGCTCGACCTGCCCGGCGGCTTCGGCAAGGTGCCGCTGGAATCCAACAATGTGGAAAAGACCCAAACCGGCCACCGCATCCGCGACGGGCGCGGACAGTGGCACGACTACATGGCTTCCTGAGCGGGCTTGCCGCGCAATCTCTTGAAGAACGCACTGACCCGGTGGCGGAACTGCTCGCGCTTCACCACGCCCATATCCGTCACCCAGTTGAGCTGGATCACCCGGCGCGGGCCCTCAAAGGCATGGAAGCCGTGCCAGGCGTTGGGCTCGTTCTTGAAGACCAGCATGGTGCCTTCGTCGGGCGGCACTTCGGCGATCATATCTTCCAGATCGTCCGGCCCGCGCAGCAGGCGCAGGCGGCCGGTCTTCGCCTCCCAGGCATTGTTCATATAGATCAGCACTGTGATCACCTTGGTGCGCGAATCCGTGTGGATCTGCCCGTCGCGCGCTGCTGAGACGCCACGCGCCGTCACCATGGTGGGCCGGCCTTTCAGGTCCACGCCCAGTTTCTTCTCCACCGCCGCGGTGAATTCCGGTCCCTGGATCGCCTCGATCAGCTTCGCGAAGGCGGGGCCGTATTTCAGTGTGGGCAGGGGGAACGAGCCGGGGTGGGACACCAGCGGGAAATCGGCATTGATCCCGGTCATCGCCTCGGCCTTCACAAAATGCGGCACCATGGCGAAGGCGAAGGGCTCGCGCCTCACGGGCGCGGCATCAAAGGCATCCAGGTCGATGGGAAGCTGGGACATGGCCTGCCAATACTATCGCCGAAGCCAAAAGGCAAAACTTGCGCCGGATCAAACCGGGCCAAAAAAGGAGGGACGGGCGCGTGTCCGGCGCGCCCGTCCCATACTCCGGAATTCTAATTTTGCCCCTTAGAATCCCGGAGCATTTTCCGGTGTTAGTTGGTGTTGTAGTGGATGATCTGCGAGGTGTTGCCGATCGCGCTGGAGGACAGGCCGACGCTGCCGCCCGCGTTGAAGATGTTGGCGTTGACGTTGGAGACCACGCCGGAGTTGTTCAGCTGGCGCGAGAAGATCGGCATGTTCGGGGCGTTGGAGTCGGCCTCGAAGCTGTTGCCCAGCGCCGAACCCTGGATCACCGCATTGCCGGCCAGGTTGGAGATGTTGGTCTTGATCGACGAATAGGGGTCCTGCGCATGGCATTCCTGGTTCGACTGCACCGCGGTCAGGATCGGATCGGTCGAGACGCTGGCGCCGTTGCACAGCACCTGGTTCTGGATGCCGACGCGGCCCCACACATTGTTGGTGTCGAGGTTGATGTTGGAGCCGATGTTGGAGCTCGGGCCCACGATCTGGCTGTTCTGGACGCGGGTGTTGTTCATGGTGGTGATGTCGATCAGGTTGCCGCCGGCCGAGCCCTGGGCCACCACGTCACCGCCGACGGTGTCGACGCTGGCGTTCATGTTGGACCAGTTGTTCTGCAGGTTGATCTGGTTGTTGAGGATCTGGCTGCCGATGCCGCCATCCTGCGAGGAGGACTGGCCGCCCCAGCTGCCATACTGTTCGCCACCGGCGAGGGCCGAGGTGGCCGAGAGAGCGAGGACGGACACGGCAACAAGGATCTTGAAGGACTTCATGGTGGGGCTCCTGATTATTCGGTTTGAATATGTTGGTTTGAAAGAGGACTAAGTCTTAGAGGCCGCCGCGCAGGCTCAGCATGCCGGGCTCGCCGCCCGCATAGCCGCCGTAAGGCCGGTTACGTCCGCCGTCGCTGTAGGAGGCCTGGAAGGCCGGCGGGGCGTAGTAGACGGGCTGCGGCACGGGGGCATAAGGCTGCGGCGCATAAGGCTGGGGGTACGGCGCGGCATAGGCCACCTGGGCGGGATAGTAGGGCTGTTCACCGGCGTCACGCAGCGGATCGTCGCTGGTACCCAGCGGGATCGAGCAGGAACCGCCCGGCGCACGATAGATGCGGGTGATCATTTCCAGGGTGGCGCGTTCGATCACCGAACGGACCGCCAGCTGGATCGGCTCAAGGGCGCTTTCACCGACGCTGACGTCGAAGAAGTTGGTGCCCAGGAAGTCGAACACGCCGGCCGAAACCTGGCGGCCGATGATCTGCTTCTGGTACGAGATCACGTCGGCCACTTCCAGCGTGTTGGTGTTGACCAGGCGCATGTCCAGGCCGACATTCATCACATACATGCTGCCCGAAGCGGTGCCGGTGGTGGCGTTGGTGGCGGTGCCGCCGCCATTGCCGTTGGCATTTTCGCTGCGGATGTTGAAGTTCAGCTCGGTGATGCCGCCCACGATGTAGTAGTCGGAACCGGGGATCGAGCCGGCCAGGATCTTGCGGAAGTCGCCGGCCTGCGGGTTCGGATGCTGGTCGTCGCCGATCAGCTTGTTGTTGGCATACTTCAGTTCCATTTCGGCAACCGAGGTATCGAAGCGTTCCACCATGTGGACGCCGGCCTTGTTCATGGCGCTCAT
>CANBZE010000107.1 GCA_947373775.1 Alphaproteobacteria bacterium | reverse complement strand
GCCTTCAGCTGGGCGGTGCGGCCCGCCATGCTTTCGCCGGCGCGGCCCGCGGCATCATTCAGCGTGTCGCCCAGAGATTCGATGCGCGCGCTTTCCTGGTTGAGGCGGGCGGCGATGGTGTCGCCGCGCACTTGTGCGCGGGCGCCTGCGTCGTCCAGCGTAGAAATCTGTTTTTCCAGCACCGCTTCCATGGTGCGCATGCGCTGGAACGCGACGTCCAGGCCGGTGTTCAGGCCGTCCAGCTCGCGGCGCACGGCGCGCGCCAGTCGCGCGGCATTGTTGGCGGCGGTCTCGTCGGCGGCGAACAGCCGCTCGCTGGCCACCATCAAGGCGCGGGTGGCATCGGTCATGGCGGCGCTGCGCGACAGCGCGGCGGCGAAGGCCAGGAACAGGAAAGGCGGCAGCAGCACGCCGGCGATGAAGGCCGCCTTGGCGGCCAGGGTCAGGTGCGCGAGACCCTGCGGCCCCAGGAAACCCCAAATGAACGCGCTGGAAACCCCGATCCAGAACAGGGACAGCAGGATGCCGCCCAAGACAGCGAACAGGCCGAACCGGCTGGTGCGCAGGCGGGGAATGGGTGCCACCGTCGCCACGGGGGCGGCGGGCTTGGGCCCTTCCGCTTTTTCCAGGGCAACCGGCTGCCCGAATGATCTGGCCATGACACAACCCTTCGTCCCGACTCTGGGACTTTCCCTTTGATTTTAAGCATCTTTTTGAGGGTCTGGCGAGGGTTCCACACATAAAAGCCCGCATTAACGCGGCTTTAGCGGGGGATAGCGCAGGATGGCCCTGCCTAATTCCGGATACAAGTCATGGCCGATGCGCCCGTCGATCTGTCCCACCTCGCCCGCTACACCGGCGGCGACAAGACCTTGAATGCCGAGATCCTGAAGCTGTTCGACGGCCAGGTGAGCGAGATGGTGGGCCAGCTGCTGGGCGTGTTGCAGCAGGGCGATGCCCGCCGCTGGCGCGAAGTCACCCACACCATCAAGGGCGCGGCGCGCGGCGTCGGCGCTTTTGCCATGGGCGAGGCCGCGGCCGATGCCGAGCCGGTAGACCCCATCACCAATCCCGACCGCGCCATCGAAGTGATTGAAGCGCTGCGCATCGAAGGCGAAGCCGTGCAGGCTTTCATCGCCGACTATCTGGCGGCTTGATTTAATTACCCCCATCCGTCGCAACTCAACCCGGCTGCGCCGGGATTTCGTTGCGACACCTTCCCCCACTCGTCGCTTCGCTCGCGGGGGAAGGAAGCTGTCGGATGCTGCGGGTCGCGCCGCGATGTGCGGCGCTCGAGCCCAGTTTTAGCGCTTATCGAACGCCTCGAACTCGTGCGCAATGCTGGCTTCGATCAGCGCCCGCCAAACCGGTTCGGCGATATCAGGGCTGAGGCCCGCCTTGCGCCCTTCAGCGATCACCTTGGCCACCACGTCCTCGATCCGCGCCGGATCGCGCACCTGGTCGCGGCCGGTTTTCAGCTGGGCCGCCCGTTCGATATAGGCCTGGCGCACTGCCAGCAGCGCCACCAGCCGGGCATCCAGGGAATCGATGGCGACCCGCAATTCGGCCATGGAACCGCAGCTTTGCGCCGTCTTCAGGGGAGCGTCATTTTGCATCGCAGCACTGTTATAGGCGGGGGTTGTTGGCTTGGCTATTTTTACACTATAAGACCGATGTTTTCACAGCCAATACATGAAGTTAAGTGTGGATTACCCGAATGACCGCTGCCCCCATCGAGACTGACGTCGCCATCGTCGGCGCAGGCCCCATCGGCCTGTTCGCCGTTTTTGAACTGGGGCTGCTGGATCTGAAGTGCCATCTGGTCGACATCCTGGATCGTCCGGGCGGCCAGTGCACCGAGCTCTATCCGGAAAAGCCGATCTACGACATTCCCGGCCTGCCCATCGTCACCGGCCAGGAGCTGGTGAACAAGCTGCTGGAACAGATCAAGCCGTTCGATCCGCAATACCATTTCAGCGAAATGGCGACCTCGCTGGAAAAGTTGCCCGACGGCCGCTGGAAGCTGAAGACCGACGCCGGCACCGAACTGATCGCCCATGTCGTGGTGGTCGCGGCGGGCGCCGGCTCCTTCCAGCCCAAGCGCCCCCCGGTGCCGGGCATCGAGAATTTTGAAAATGCCGGCGACGGCATCGGCGTGCATTACGCCGTGCGCAAGATGGAAACCTTTCGCGGCAAGAACATCCTGATCGCCGGCGGCGGCGACAGCGCCCTGGACTGGGTGATCAATCTCGCCCCGCTGGCCAAGAGCATGACCCTGGTCCATCACCGCGACGGTTTCCGCGCCGCCGCCCACAGCGTCAACCAGATGCGCGAGCTGGAGAAGGAAGGCAAAGTCAAATTCCATGTCGCCAGCGTCAAGGCGATTCAGGGCGAGCCCGGCAAGATGACCGGCGTCACCCTGGCCGGCCATGACAAGAGCGAGTGGCATCTCGACACCGATGCGTTCCTGCCCTTCTTCGGTTTGACCATCAAGCTGGGGCCCATCGCGGAGTTCGGCATCAACCTGAATGAAAACCTGATCCCGGTGGACACCGCGCGCTTTGAAAGCCAGACGCCGGGCATCTTCGCCATCGGCGACATCAACAGCTATACCGGCAAGCTGAAGCTGATATTGTCCGGCTTCCATGAAGCCGCCCTGATGGCCCAGGCGGCGTTCCACATTGCCCGGCCGAACGAAAAGCTGCGCTTCCAGTACACGACGTCGTCGTCCAACCTGCAAAAGAAATTGGGTGTCTCGTGAAGATCCACGCCATCGACCGCCAGGGCAAGGAACACACGCTGGAAGGCCGCGACGGCTGGAGCGTGATGGAAATCCTGCGTGACGGCGGGTTGGACATTGCGGCGGAGTGCGGCGGCGCCTGCGCCTGCGCCACCTGCCACGTTTATATTAATGACGGCTGGTTCGAGAAGTTGCCCGCCCCGTCGGAAGCGGAAATCGACATGCTGGACATGGCGCTGGCGGTCGAGCCCAACTCGCGCCTGTCGTGCCAGGTGATCTGCAGCGACACGACCGACGGCATCAAGGTGACTGTCGCGCCGGAGTAAGGCGTTCCCTGCTATTTGAATTGCGGCCCCGTGGTCCACGCCACGATCGCCTTGCGCGTACCTTTGGTGCAGGGCGTCACGCGATGCTGGATGAAGGCGGGAAACACGATCACCGCCCCCCGGTCCCGCGGCGCCACTTCCAGTCCGCGCGCACCGTGAAACTCCAGATCGCAGCCTTCATACTGGGAAGGATCGGTCAATTGCACCGAGGCGGATAATTTCCGCTGCGCCGGATTGGGGCCCCAGTCGATGTGCCAGTCATAATGGCCGCCTTCGGTGCCGTGATAGACGGTGTATTGGAACGCTTCGGCAAAGCCCTGCAGGTCGAACTGATAGGCCTGGCTATTCACCGTGCGGATGATGCCCTGCATGCGGTCATAGAGCCATTTGATCTTCGGATTGATCGTCAGCGCGGCGGTGCGGGTTACCCGGATCTGCGTGGCGGCGCTGCCCGATCCCAGCACGGCCTGCCCTTGTTGCAGGCTGTCGCCATAGCGCTCAATGGTATCCAGCTCTGCCGGCGTAAAAACATTCTCGCAAACAACGCAAGTTGCGGTGAGATCAAGCGTGGACATGAATCAGTAGCCGCCCAATTCCTTTTTCATCGCAAAAGCGATGGAGCCGCGCTCCAGCAGGTATGATCCGCCCGGCGACATCCGGTACAGGCCGCGCAGATAGGTCATGTCGACATCGGTGAGCCCGGCGGGCTTCATGGGACTTTTGCACTTGGGCGCCAACAGATTGGTGATGGTCGGCACCGGCTGGCATTCGTCGTAATATTGGCCCTGGCCCAGCGCCAGCATGGCGATGTAATCGGCAATGGGGCCGATGGCCTGGCCGCCGATCTTGGTGGCATCCACCAGGATGATGGCGGTGGTGAACTGGCTCTTCAGCCCGTCGCCGGTACGGCTGCCGCTGACATGCACGGACGGGAACCCCAGCTGATCGCGCATATAATCCATGACATTCACATTGAAGCGGCCGCCATCGGATTGAACATAGCCATAGAAATCCTGGGTCGCGGTCGAATACCAGGCCTGGACGGCGCGCGTCATGGTCGCCAGTTCTTTTTCGCGCGAGCTGTAGTGATAGCCCAAAAGGGCGGGGCGCTTTTCCCGGATCAGGTCCAGCACCGCTTGCGGCTGGAGCGTGGCGGCAACGATGACATTGGGGCGGCACGGTTCCTTCTGGTCCAGGGGCGCGCCGGCCGCAGTCGCCACGCGGATGATGCGCTGGTTGACATAAAAGTTCAGCGTGGGCGGCAGGCCGATGGTCAGGGGACAGATGCCGGTATTCCAGCGCGCGATCTTGCGTAGGTAGGGCGAAGGCGCGGCATGGGCGATAATGAAATCTTCCAGCTGGTGTTCCGGCCGGTCCTTGGGCGCGGTGACGATGACGCTTTCCACCGCCATGCCGCCGGGGGCCTGCTCCTGCGCGGATGCGGACAGGGAAAATGCGAGCGCGAAAATCGTTGCTGTCAGGACGCAGTGTTTCATGCGACAGCCCTCCCAAGCCGCCGCTATTCTATACCCGCTTTGCCGGTTCTGAAAACGCCGCTAGGCTCCCCACCGGCTGGGGACCTGAATGACCGTCGCGCACATCTACACCGTTGCTTTTCAGGGCATTGAGGCCCGCGAGGTGGACGTCCAGGTCCATGTCGGCGACAGCGGCGGCGGCCAGTTCAACATTGTGGGCCTGGCCGATAAGGCGGTGGCCGAAAGCAAGGAGCGGGTGCGCGCGGCGCTGAGCGCCATCGGCCTGGCGCTGCCCTTCAAGCGCATCACCGTAAATCTGGCGCCCGCCGACCTGCCCAAGGAAGGTTCGCATTACGACCTGCCCATCGCGCTGGGCCTGTTGGCGGCGATGGGCGTACTGCCGGCCAGCGAGATGGCAGGCTATGTCGCGCTGGGCGAGCTGTCGCTGGATGCGGCTGTGACGCCGGTCGCCGGGGCGCTGAATGCGGCGATGGCGGCCTCCGAACAAAATCGCGGGTTGATCTGTCCGGCCGGCAACGGACCGGAAGCGGCGTTTGCCGGCGGCGGCGAGATATTGGCGACGCCGTCGCTGATCGCGCTGGTCAATCACATCAAGGGCGCCTCGGTGCTGGCGCCGCCGGAAGCGAAGCTGGCGCAAAGTGGGCGCGCCGCGCCCGACCTGCGCGATGTGAAGGGCCAGGAAAGCGCCAAGCGCGCGTTGGAGATCGCCGCCGCGGGCGGTCACAATCTTTTGATGATCGGACCGCCCGGCGCGGGCAAGTCCATGCTGGCGCAGCGCCTGCCGGGTCTTCTGCCGCCGCTGGATGCACGCGAGGCGCTGGAGATTTCCATGATCCAGAGTTTGGCCGGCGCGCTGGAAGGCGGCGCCATTTCTCGGACGCGGCCATTCCGCAATCCGCATCACAGCGCCTCAATGGCGGCGCTGGTGGGCGGCGGGTTGAAGGTCAAGCCAGGCGAAGTCTCATTGGCACATCTCGGAGTGCTTTTTCTGGATGAGCTGCCGGAGTTTCAACGCGGCGTTCTGGATTCCCTGCGCCAGCCGATCGAGACCGGCGAAGCGGTGGTGGCCCGCGCCAATGCCCATGTGCGCTATCCGGCGCGCTTCCAGCTGGTGGCGGCGATGAACCCCTGCCGCTGTGGCTATCTCAGCGATCCCACGCTGGGTTGCGGACGGGCGCCCAAATGTGCGGTTGACTATCAGTCGCGTATATCGGGGCCCCTTTTCGACCGTATCGACATGCATGTGGAGGTGGCGGGTGTCTCCGCCAGCGACCTGTCGCTGCCGCCGGCGGCCGAAGGCAGCGCCGAGGTGGCGGCGCGTGTCGCCGCGGCGCGCCAGATCCAGCGCGAACGCTTTGCCCAGAACCACATCCGCACCAATGCCGAAGCCGAAGGCGAATTGCTGGACATGGTGGCGACGCCGGACGCGGCGGGCGCCAAGCTTCTGACCGAAGCGGCAGAGCGCATGAAACTGTCGGCGCGCGGCTATCACCGGGTGCTGAAAGTGGCGCGCACCATCGCGGACCTGGCCGGCGAGACAAAAGTCGCCAAGCCGCACATCGCCGAAGCACTGTCCTATCGCCGCCTGACGCATCTGGCATAGGACATGCGGCCACTGATGATTTTTTTGATGGGATGCATGGTGGCCGGCTCTGCGGCCGCCCATCCTGCGATCCGCCGGCACACAAAAGATATCGACAAGCCGCAAGCCTATTTCATCCAAAGCGGGCCGGCTTCGTATTACGGGCAGAAGCATGACGGCAAAACGACCGCCAGCGGGACCAGTTTCGATTCACAGGACTTTACAGCTGCCCATCCCTGGTTGCCGTTCGGCACGGTCGTCCGGGTCAAAAATCTGCGCAACAGACGCTGGGTCTTGGTCCGCGTAACCGATCGCGGCCCGTACGCCAAAAGCCGCGTCATCGACGTTTCAGCCGCAGCAGCGCGCGAGCTGGGAATGCAGCGGCGCGGTGTGGCACGGGTGAGCGTGAAAGCCTTTTACGAAGACCAGGATAGCGCGAGCCGGCTACCGTCAGGAGGCAGTGATGAATATCCGGGAAGATGACCTGTCGGGCCAGGCGACACAGGACCTGCTGCGGCTGCACCTGGCCGGCATGCATTCCCATTCGCCGCCCGGCCATGTCTTTGCCCTGGACCTGTCGGGCCTTCAGGTCCCGGAGGTAACGGTCTGGACCGCTTGGGAG
>CANBZE010000106.1 GCA_947373775.1 Alphaproteobacteria bacterium | reverse complement strand
CGGCTGGGATTGAAAGTCGGATTGCTGGACGCCGATATCTACGGCCCCTCGCTGCCGCGCCTGCTCGCCATCACCGAAAAACCCGGCAGCACCGGCAACACGCTGATCCCGATCGAAAAGCATGGCCTGAAGACCATGAGCATCGGCTTCCTGGTCAAGGAAGACGAAGCCATGATCTGGCGCGGCCCGATGGTGCAAAGCGCCCTGTCGCAGATGCTGACCGATGTCGCCTGGGCGCCGCTGGACGTGCTGGTGCTGGACATGCCGCCGGGCACCGGCGATGCGCAGCTCACCATCGCCCAGCGCGTGCCGTTGAAAGGCGCGGTGATCGTCTCCACGCCGCAGGATATCGCCCTGATCGATGCCAGGAAGGGCATCGCCATGTTCAACAAGACCCAGGTGCCGATCCTGGGCATCGTGGAGAACATGTCCATGTTCACCTGCCCCGATTGCGGCTCGTCCCATGCCATCTTCGGCCATGGCGGCGCGCGCGAGACGGCCGAGAAGCTGGGCGTGCCGTTCCTGGGCGAGATTCCGCTGGTGCCGCGCATCCGCGAAACTTCCGACGCCGGCACGCCGGTCGCGGTTTCGGCGCCCGATGGACCGGAAGCGCAGGCCTTTTTGGAACTGGCGAAGAAGGTGGCGGTATCGCTGGAAACCGCCAGCAAGCCGGCGCCCCAGATCATAATGGAATAAGGCCGTTACCGCGTCAGCGTAACGTAGCTGTAGCGCAAGCCATCCGGCGTGACGTGATCTTCACGCGCTGTTTCGCGCCAGCCGGCGCGGTCCAGTTCGAACCGCGCATCGCCGTCAAACGCCTTGTGCACTTCCGTCAGTTCAATGCGCGAGGCCAGCGGCAAGGCGCGTTCGTAAATCTCCGCACCGCCGATCACCATCACCGTGCCGGAGGTGCCGGCTGTCGCCCGGCCCAGCGAGGATGCGGTGATGGCGCCTTCAGCGCTCCAATCTTTTTGCCGCGTCACCACCACATTGACCCGGCCGGGCAACGGCTTCCTGGGCAGCGAGTCCCAGGTCTTGCGCCCCATCACGATGGTATGGTTCAGGGTCAGCGCCTTGAAGCGCTTCAAATCTTCCGAGATGTGCCAGGGTATGGCGCCGTCCTTGCCGATGACGCCATTGTCGGCGATGGCCACGACCAACACGATCTCGCTCATGATGCCAATTTCCGCAATGCTTCGCCCATCAGGCGATAGTTGATCCAACTGTCGCGCGGCTGTGCGCCCAGGCTCTTGTAAAATTCAATCGACGGTGTGTTCCAGTCCAGCACCTGCCATTCCATGAAACCGCCTTCGGCCTTGCCCGCCAGATGCGCCAGCAAAGCGCGGCCTAGGCCCCGCCCGCGAAAATCGGGCTGCACATACAGATCTTCCACATACAGGCCGCGCGCGGCGCCGAAGGTCTTGTAGATCCAGAACCAGACGGCAATGCCCACCACCGCACCGTCCATGACAGCCAGTTCGGTGTGGCAGGCTGTGCCCAGCATGTCCCGCGCCGCCGCCACTTCATCCAGCGCAAAGCCGTTTTCCAGCTTTTCATAGTCTGCCAGTTCCTTGAGCAGCGCCACGATAATGGGCGCATCGGACGCAGTTGCAGTGCGGATCAAAAAATCGCTCATCCCTTGGACCTTAGGGTTGCGGGTGTGGAACCCAAACCGTCACTATCGGTTATACCCAGGCTATTTTCAGGATAAATTATCATGCGCAAATTGCTGATTTCCGCTGCCGTCCTGACGCTGCTGGTGGCGCCAGCGCTGGCCCAGCCCGAAAACAATCCGCACAGAATCGGCAAGGCCAGTGTCGCCCCACAGGTGCAGGACCAGGCCCAGCGGCAGCTTGGCGTCCAACCGCCGCCCGGCCAGCCGCAGCGCGGCGGCAACGGTGGCCCCACCAGCTTCACCAATCAGCCGCCGCAGGGGACCCTCCCCGGCGAGAACGCCAACAGGGGTGACAGGGGTGATCGCAGCAATCGCGGGGGCGCCCAGCCGCAAGCGGCGGCGCCGCAGCAGGGGCGCGATTACAATCGCGGCGGCAACCGCGACTATCGCGGCTACGATAACCGGGACAATCGCGACTATCGCGGCAATGGCCGGGACTATCGCGGCGACAGCCGTTACGGCAATCGCGGCGGCTATAATGGCCAACGCCACGACTTCAGCAGCTTCCGTGACTTTCACCGCGACTTCCACGCCTCGCGCCGCTTCCGCGGTCCCGACTATCGCCGCCCCGCCGGCTGGTACGATCACCGCTGGACCTTTGGCGAATTGCTGCCTAGCGCCTTCTGGGCGCGCGATTACTGGCTCAGCGACTACGGCGCCTATGACCTGCCGCCGCCGCCCTATGGCGCGATCTGGGTGCGGGTGGGCCGTGATGCCCTGCTGGTGGACCAGGACAGCGGCGAAGTTATCACCGTCGAATATGACGTGTTTTACTGAGGTTTTTGGCTTGGTGCCGTATTTTCGCAAGGATGCGGCACCTTTGCCCTTACGCCCCGGCCCTTAGCTGCTATAAGCCGCCACCGTGCCTGTGGCTCCCCCACAGGTTGAGCATTTAGCAGGTACGGGTTTCACAGCATGTCCAACGTCACGGTGATCGGCGCCCAATGGGGCGACGAAGGCAAAGGCAAGATCATTGACTGGCTGTCCAACCGCGCCGACATGGTGGTGCGGTTCCAGGGCGGCAACAATGCCGGCCACACCATCGTGGTGGGAGACAAGACCTACAAGCTGTCGCTGCTGCCGTCGGGCGTGGTGCAGGGCAAGCGCTCCATCATCGGCAACGGCGTGGTGGTGGATCCCTGGTCCCTGCTGGAAGAAATCGCCAAGGTCGGCGCCGCCGGCCTGAGCGTGACGCCTCAGTTGCTGGTGCTGGCCGAGAATGCCTGCCTGGTACTGCCGCTGCACCGCGAACTGGATGCGCTGCGCGAGGAAGCCTCTTCGCAGAAGATCGGCACCACCAAGCGCGGCATCGGCCCGACCTATGAAGACAAGGTCGGCCGCCGCGCCATCCGCGCCATCGATTTGAAAGACCCTGCCAGCCTGCCCGGCAAGATCGAGCGGCTGCTGGCCCATCACAATGTCCTGCGCCGCGGCTTTGGCGCCGCCGAAGTCGATGCCGGCGCGCTGCTGAAATCCCTGAACGAGATCGCGCCCAAAATCGCGCCCTTCCTGGGCTCGTCCTGGCGCGAGCTGGACGCCGCCCGCAAGGCCGGCAAGCGCATCCTGTTCGAAGGCGCCCAGGCGGTGCTGCTGGACATCGACCACGGCACTTATCCTTTCGTCACCTCGTCCAACACCGTGGCGGGCCAGGCCGCGGCGGGCGCCGGTGTCAGCCCCCGTGCCATCGGCACGGTGCTGGGCATCGTCAAGAGTTACACCACCCGCGTCGGGGAAGGTCCCTTCCCCACCGAGCTGAAAGACGCCACCGGCGAAAAGCTGGGTGAGCGTGGCCATGAGTTCGGCACCGTGACGGGACGCAAGCGCCGCTGCGGCTGGTTCGACGCCGTGCTGGTGCGCCAGACCTGCGTCACCGGTGGCGTGGACGGCATCGCCCTGACCAAGCTGGATGTGCTGGACGGCTTTGAAGAGATCAAGATCTGCGTCGCTTATGAAGCGGACGGGCAGACCTGGGATTACCTGCCCGCCGACGCCAACCTGCAGGCGCGGCTGAAGCCGGTTTACGAGACCCTGGAAGGCTGGAGCGAAACCACCGCCGGCGCCCGCAGCTGGGCCCAGCTGCCCGCCAACGCCATCAAATACGTCAAGCGGGTGGAAGAGTTGACCGGCGCGCCGGTGGCGCTGCTGTCCACCAGCCCCGACCGCGACGACACCATCATGGTGCAAGACCCGTTTGTGGATCGGTGATGCGCGCGCTGCTTCTCGCCGGCCTGATGCTCCTGGGCGCCTGCAGCGTGGCCGCCGCCGACGACACGGCGCGCGCCGAACAGGCCTATGCTCGCAAGCTGGCGGCGCAACAACAACAGGATATCGAGCAACGCATCGCGGGGCGCGAGCAGGCGCTGAACAATGCGCCCTCCTCGCCCGTGCTGGGCAATCCTGCCGGTGATGTCGTGATCGTGGAGTTCTTCGACTACGCCTGCCCTTATTGCAAGGCGGTCGAGCCGCGGTTGGAAGCCCTGCTCAAGTCCGACCGCAAGGTGAAGCTGGTGCTGAAGGAGTTTCCCATCCTGACACCCCAGTCCCTGGTGGCGACGCGCGCGGCGCTGGCCTCGATGCGCCAGGGCAAGTACCGGCCATTCCACCAGGCCATGATGAACTTCCGCGGCCAATTGCTGGAATCCGACATCTTCGACATGGCCAAGGCGTCGGGCCTGGACATCACACGCTTGCGCCGTGACATGACCGCGCCGGAAATCTCCGATGAGATCATCGCCAACTTCAACCTGGCGCGCGGTATCCGCGTGTTCCAGACGCCCACCTTCATCGTCGGCGGACGCCTGATGAATTCGGAATCGGCCAGCATCGACTTCCCTCGCGCCGTCGCCGTCGCCCGGGGAAAATGAGACATCACTCGCGGCCGTTGAACACCAGGTAGCGGAACTTGCCGCCTGCCGCGACATTGAACAAATGCGGCATGCCCGCCGGGATCTGCAGGAAATCTCCGGTCTTCACCGTCATGCTCTTGCCGCCGGTGATGCCGTCGCCGCGGGTCTGGCCGGGTCCGGTCTCCCGCGCATTGGACACCGTGCCGCCATAGACCAGGGTGGCCTCGCCCGACAACACATGGATGTAGTGCGTCCAGTGGCTGTGCACTTCCGGCTCATTGCCCTTGTCGCTGCGCTGGGCATATTCGACATAGTAATTTTCATGATCGACCGGAAAGGCCGTCTTGGCGCCCGGTCCCGGCTGGCCGGTCAGGGCTTCGACTTCCTGGGCCGACAGATGCTTGAAGCCTTCCGCCGGAAGATTACGCAGCGGCGTTCGCGCCATGGCGCCGGCTGAAACGACCATCGCCGCGCCGAACATCATCGTGATTGTCTTGTTCATTTCCATGCCCTTCGTTGTGAAATCAAAGATCGGCCAAACGTGTCCAAATGCCTGCTGCGGCGGCAACCGCCACACCGAGACCCAAAGCCAGGCTGCTGTGAAAGCCCAGTTCGTATGCGCCCGCCAGCCACAGCACCAAAGTGGCAATCGCCACCACGATGCCGCCCACCAGGCTGGCCTTGCCGGTCGTGACATGGCTGCGCGTGCTCATTTCCGCACCCTGCTGGTGTCATAGCCATTGAAGACATGGCGAACCAGACCGCATTCCAGGTCGGAGGTGCCGAAGAACCAGTCCGCCACCGGATAGGTCAGGTTGAAATTTCGCTCCATCATGACGGAGCGGTCGTGATGGGCGATATGATGGCGGCGAATGGAATTCACCAGCGGGATGCGCCGCACGATGGAATCATCCTTCACATGGCAGCAATAATGGAACAGCTCGTAATTCAGGTAGAGCGCGACATTGGTGATCAAGAGCAGCCAGCCTGCATTGGGAAACCCCAACCGGTTCAGGAGAAAGGCCGGCGCCAGCGACAGCGCCATGAAAGCCACCAGCGCATAGGGCGGGAAGAATACGATACGGAAGTCGCGGCTGTTATCGAAAGCTGGCTCTATATCGGTGAAGAATTCGTGATGCGCCAAGGTGTGGCGCTTGTAGATGCCCATCAGCCCCTTTACCGGTCGATGCATCACATATTTGTGCAACCACCATTCAAACACGTTGGAAATGCAGAAGGCCGCGGGGATCACCAGCCATTCAATCCAGAGAGGCGCCGTCACCTGCCGCGCACAGACCCAGATCGCCGCCGCGCCCAACCCGAAAATCAGCGCCACATGCATCCAGCCGCGATAGGCCGGCGCAATCTTGCCGCGATACTCGGCGCGGAAAGCGAGCTGGCGGGTCGGCATGGTGGGCATGGTGGGCATCAGAAGGTCGCGATCGGGTTCAATACCGAGCCGGTGCCGCCAGGTACCGCCGCGGGCGAGGCGGTGACCAGGAAATCCCAGCGCTTGCGCTTTTCCGCCTCGCGGCCGATCAGCTCCAAATCCAGATTGTCGAAGATCGGCATGCCCATCGCCACGATGCACAGGGCATGAATGGGCTGGGACACGCCCGTCACCATCGAGGGAATGACGTCCTGCGCCCCATCGCCACCCAAAATCGAGACGTCGCGGGCATGCAGCCAGCGGGCGCAAGACATGTGCAGCCCGGCCAGCCCCTCGCCCTGGATGGCCCAAGGGCCCTTGGCATCGCGCCGCGCCCAGCGGCCGGTGCGCACGATCATCACATCACCCGCCCCCACCTTCACGCCGGCCTTCTTCTCCCAGGCGTCCAGGTCTTCGGGATAGATGGCGGTCCCGGGCTCCAGATACTCCACGCCCTTGTGGCGGGCCATGTCCATCAGCACCCCGCGGGTGATGATGCCATTCTTGAAATTGATGATGCTGTTCTTGGCGGCGCCGTCCTCGGTCACTTCGTCCTGCGAGTAACCGTTGTACATTTTCCGGTCATAGAGAAAGTGGCAGATCGTATCCATGTGGGTATGGACATAGCCGTGATAGGAAATGAAGAACGTATCGCTGGTGCCGCCGATCCCGGCGCTGCCGGGCGTCTGGCCACGGCCCACACGCGTGGTCTTGCGCACGATAGGCGCGGGATTGTCCACCGCCTCCTTGGTCTCGGCATTGCGCGCCATTGAGTAAGACGCGCCTTCGCGCGCCACGCGCAGGGCCGACAGGCGCTTTTTCGGCGTG
>CANBZE010000105.1 GCA_947373775.1 Alphaproteobacteria bacterium | reverse complement strand
CCGGTCAACAAGGTGATCGCGGTCGACACTATCGGCGCTGACGTGATCCATTCCTGGGCCATGCCCCAGATGGGCGTGAAGATGGACGCCGTGCCGGGCCGCACCAACCACACCTGGTTCAAGGCCACCCAGACCGGCGTGTTCTACGGTCAGTGCTCGGAACTGTGCGGTGCGCGCCACGCCTATATGCCCATCGAGCTGCATGTGGTGAGCGAGGCGGACTATGCCGCCTGGCTGGCCGACTCCAAGAAGAAGTTCGCCGCGCTTGAGAACGACGCCCCCCGCGTCGCGTCGAAATAGGAAACACCGCTATGACAACCACCTTCGACGCCCATCACGACGATGCCCATCACGGCGGCGACCACGCCCACCACCCCACCGGCTGGCGGCGTTTCGTCTATTCCACCAACCACAAGTACATCGGGTCGATGTACCTGATCTTCGCGATCGTGGCGGGCTGCATCGGCGGCTTCTTCTCCATGATGATGCGCGCCGAGCTGATGTATCCCGGCCTGCAGGTGTTCAAGGAACCGCATACCTTCAACGTCTTCGTGACCGGCCACGGCCTGATCATGGTGTTCTTCATGATCATGCCCGCCATGATCGGCGGCTTCGGCAACTGGCTGGTGCCGCTGATGATCGGTGCGCCGGACATGGCGTTCCCGCGCATGAACAACATCTCCTTCTGGCTCTTGCCCTTCAGCTTCGCGCTCTTGGTGCTGTCCATGTTCGTGGAAGGCGACAGCGCCGGCATGGGCGTTGGCGGCGGCTGGACCGTCTATGCGCCGCTTTCCACCACCGGTTCGCCCGGCCCGGCGATGGACCTGGCGATCTTCTCGCTGCACATCGCGGGCGCTTCCTCGATCCTGGGCGCCATCAATTTCATCACCACCATCTTCAACATGCGCGCGCCGGGCATGACCCTGCACAAGATGCCGCTGTTCGTGTGGTCGATCCTGGTGACCGTGTTCCTGCTGCTGCTGTCGCTGCCCGTTCTGGCCGGCGCCATCACCATGCTGTTGACCGACCGCCATTTCGGCACGTCGTTCTTCAATGCGGCCGGCGGCGGCGATCCGATCCTGTACCAGCATCTGTTCTGGTTCTTCGGTCACCCCGAAGTGTACATCCTGATCCTGCCCGGCTTCGGCATGATCAGCCATGTCATCGGCACCTTCTCCAAGCGTCCGATCTTCGGCTATCTGGGCATGGCTTACGCCATGGTCGCCATCGGCTTCATCGGCTTCCTGGTCTGGGCGCACCACATGTACACGGTGGGCCTGACGGTCGACACCAAGGCCTATTTCGTCTTCGCCACCATGGTCATCGCGGTGCCAACCGGCATCAAGGTGTTCAGCTGGATCGCGACGATGTGGGGCGGCTCGATCGAGTTCAAAACCCCGATGCTGTGGGCGATCGGCTTTGTCTTCCTGTTCACCGTCGGCGGCGTGACCGGCGTGGTGCTGGCCAATGCCGGCGTCGACGTCGTGCTGCAGGACACCTATTACGTGGTGGCGCACTTCCATTACGTGCTGTCGCTGGGCGCGGTGTTCGCGATCTTCTCGGGCTTCTACTTCTGGTTCCCGAAGTTCACCGGCTACATGTACAGCGAGTTTCTGGGCAAGCTGCATTTCTGGATCACCTTCGTCGGCGTGAACCTGGCCTTCTTCCCGATGCACTTCCTGGGCCTGGCCGGCATGCCGCGCCGCTATGCGGACTATCCGGATGCCTATGCCGGCTGGAACTATGTCGCTTCGATCGGCGCCTTCATCGCCGGCTTCGGCGTGCTGATCTTCCTGGTGATGCTGGTGGAAGCCTTCATGAAAAAGCGCGTCGCGGGCGACAATCCCTGGGGCGTGGGCGCCACCACCCTGGAATGGACCCTGCCGTCGCCGCCGCCGTTCCATCAGTTCAACGAGCTGCCGAAGATCAAATAATGTCGCTTTCGCTGGCCTATCCCCGTGTCACGACCGTCGGCGATTTTCTCGCGCTGCTGAAGCCGCGCGTCATGTCGCTGGTGGTCTTCACGGGGCTGGCCGGGATCGTGGCGGCGCCGGGACATCTGCATCCGCTCACCGCATTCACGGCACTGCTGTGCATCGCGGTGGCGGCGGGCGCGTCAGGTTGCCTGAACATGGCCTATGACAGCGATATCGACGGCTTGATGACCCGCACGGCCAAGCGGCCCATCCCGATGGGCTATGTGGCGCGGGAAGATGCGCTGGCCTTCGGCTGGACCCTGTCGGTGGCGGCGGTCGCCACCATGGGCCTGTTCGTGAATTTCCTGGCGGCGGGCCTGCTGGCTTTCACCGTCTTCTTCTATGTCGTGGTCTATACGCTTTGGCTCAAGCGCCGCACGCCGCAGAACATCGTCATCGGTGGTCTGTCCGGCGCGCTGCCGCCGGCCATCGGCTGGGCCTCGGTCACCGGCGATCTGAGCTTGGCGCCGCTGTTGCTGGTGGCGATCATCTTCATGTGGACGCCGCCGCATTTCTGGGCGCTGTCGCTGTGGCGGTCCGAGGACTATGCCCGCGCCGGCGTGCCGATGCTGCCCGTGGTCAGCGGCAAGCCGCATACCCGCTTCCAGATACTGCTCTATACGCTGGTGCTGGTGCCGCTGGGCATTCTGCCGGCCTTCCTGCATATCGGCGGCGCGTTGTACCTGGCGGCTTCGGCCGGCATCGGCCTGTGGTTCCTGTGGGAAGCCATCGCCACCTATCGCGAGACCAATGAAATCAAGGAGCCCGCGGCCCACCGCCTGTTCGGCGTGTCGCTGGTGTATCTGACGGCGCTGTTCGCAACCCTCATCATCGAGAAGCTGGCAGGGATTCCCCCACTGGCACTCCAATCGGTCTTGGGGTCGTGAGGGATGATGATGCGGACCGCGCGCGCCGTAACCGCAATATCGCACTGGGGCTCACGCTCGCCGGTGTGGTTATACTGTTTTATCTGATGTCGATCGTGCAATGGCACGAGCATACCGGCCACTAGAGGGGCACCGCCTATGAGCAGCGATGTGAAGCACGACTACCACTTGGTGGATCCCAGCCCATGGCCGGTGATCGGCTCGGTCTTCGCCTTCACCATGCTGGTGGGCGCCGTGTTCTATATGAACAAGGACTATGGCGCGTTTGGCATCCTGGCGGGCTCGCCCTGGATCGCATTGATCGGCCTGGCCGGCGTGCTCTACACCATGGCCGGCTGGTGGCGCGACGTGATCAGGGAATCGGTGGTGCTGGGTAACCACACCCCGGTGGTGAAGCTGCATCTGCGTTACGGCATGCTGCTGTTCATCGCGTCGGAAGTGATGTTCTTCGTCGCCTGGTTCTGGGCCTATTTCAACACCGCCATCTTCCATGCCGATGTCGGCGTGGCGTCCTGGCCGCCGGCCGGGATTGTCACCCTGGATCCGTGGCACTTCCCGCTGCTGAACACCCTGATCCTGCTGACCTCGGGCACCACCGTCACCTGGGCGCACCACGCCATCCAGACCGGCGACCGCAAGGGCGCGATCCAGGGCCTGCTGATTACCGTGCTGCTGGGCCTCAGCTTCACCTGCGTGCAGGCGTATGAATATGCCCATGCGCCCTTCACCTTCGGCTTCAACAACCTGGCGCTGGTGCCCTTCACCGACGGCGCCCATGCGTTGCTGGCCGCGGGCGCGGGCAACTTCCAGGCGATCTATGGCTCGACCTTCTTCATGGCGACCGGTTTCCACGGCTTCCATGTCATCATCGGCACGATCTTCCTGACGGTCTGCCTGTTCCGCGCCATCGCGGGCCAGTTCACCCCGACCCGCCACTTCGGCTTCGAAGCGGCGGCCTGGTACTGGCACTTCGTGGATGTGGTGTGGCTGTTCCTGTTCGCCTGCATCTATGTGTGGGGCGAAGGCCCTCTCGTGCAGGGCTGAGCCACGGAAGCGCCCAACACCTTTCGAGCCATCTTCCTCGGCCTCTGTCCGCAATGCGGGCAGGGGCCGTTGTTTGACGGCTATATCGCGCTGAAGAAACAGTGCCCGGCCTGCGCTCTGGACTATGCCATGTTCGATGCCGGCGACGGGCCGATGGTGTTCGGCATTCTCATCGTGGGCGCCATCGTTTGCGGATTGGCGCTGTGGGTGGAGTTTCGCTTTCAGCCGCCCTTGTGGGTCCATGCCGTGCTGTGGCTGCCGCTGATCTGTCTGCTGACCGCGATCTTCCTGCGCCTGTCCAAGTCGGCGCTGCTGGTGCTGCAATACAAGCACAAGGCCGGCGAGGGGCGCCTGGGGGATTGAAGACGTGAGAATGACCTTCCGTCCTTATCCCGGCATGACCATCGCCTGCGCCATTCTGTTTGTGGTCCTGAGCGGGTTGGGCACCTGGCAGCTGGAGCGGCTGCAATGGAAGCTGGCGCTGATCGCGCGGGTGAACAGCAACATGGCGGCCGCGCCGGTGCCGCTGGACGCGGTAAAAGCGATGCCGCCCGACGAGGCGCAGTACCGCCGCGTCACCCTGGATGGACGTTTCGATCACGCCCATGAAGCCTATGTCTTCACCACCGATGCCGGTGATCCGGTTTATCATGTGCTGACGCCGTTTCTGACCGAGGGCGGCCGTGTGCTGATGGTGGACCGCGGTGAAGTGCCCAGGGAAAAACTCGATCCCGCCACCCGCACCGCCGGTAATGCCGAAGGCCGCACGCAGGTCACCGGCGTATGGCGGGTGCCCGATGCGCCCGGCGCCTTCACGCCGCCGCCCGATCGGGCGCACCGCATCTGGTATTCCCGTGACCTGAAGGGCATCGCCGCCGCCGACCGCCTGACCCTGGCCGCGCCGGTGGTGATCGAGGCCGACAGCACCCCCAACCCCGGTGGCTTGCCGCGCGGCGGACAGACTGTGGTCAGCTTCCGCAACCAGCACCTGTCCTATGCCGTGACCTGGTACGGGTTGGCGATTTGCCTGCTAGGTGTCTGGTTTGCCTACCATATTTCCAAGGGGCGGATCGGCCTCAAATAAGTGGTTTGGGTGCGAATCCGGCCCTATAACCCGTTGGCGATGCAGTTCATTTCCACCCGCGGGCAGGCGCCCAAAGCTTCCTTTTCCGATGTCCTCCTGGCCGGCCTTGCGCCGGACGGCGGCCTCTACCTGCCGGAAAGCTGGCCGCAGTTCAGCGCGGCTGAGATCGCGGGTTTTGCCGGCAAGTCCTACCAGGCGGTGGCGTACGAGGTGCTGTCGCGTTTTGCCGGCGGGTCCTTCACAGCCGAAGAACTGAAGGCCGACATCCAAGCCGCTTATGCCGGTTTTGAATCTCCCGCCATCGCACCGCTGCGTTCCATCGCGCCGTCATCCAACGGCAGCCAGTACCTGCTGGAGCTGTTCCACGGCCCCACCTTCGCCTTCAAGGACATTGCGCTGCAGATCCTGGGGCGCTTGTTCGCCCGCGCCCTGGGTGCACGCGGCGGCAAGGTGACTATCGTCGCCGCCACCAGCGGCGATACCGGTTCGGCCGCCATCGCGGCGCTGGGCGGGTTGCCCAACATCGAAGTCTTCGTGCTGCATCCCAAAGGCCGGGTCAGCGAGGTGCAGCGCCGCCAGATGACGACCAGCCCGCACGCCAACGTGCACAACATCGCGCTGGAAGGCAGCTTCGACGACGCCCAGGGCCTGGTGAAGGACCTGTTCGCACAAACCGAATTCGCGCACCAGATCGGCCTGACCGCGGTCAATTCCATCAACTTCGCCCGCATCGCGGCGCAATCGGTCTATTACTTCACCGCCACGGCGGCACTGGGGAAACCCGCGACTTTCGTGGTGCCCACCGGCAATTTCGGCGACGTCTTCGCCGGCGAAGCGGCGATGCGCATGGGCCTGAATGTGGCGCGGCTGGTGATCGCCACCAATGCCAACGATATCATGGCCCGCGCCCTGAACGACGGCGTTTATGCCAGCGGCGCGTCGCACGCGACCTTGAGCCCCTCCATGGACATCCAGGTGGCATCCAATTTCGAGCGCGCGTTGTTCGAAGCATCGGGGCGCGACGGCGACTGGGTTGCCGCCGCCATGTCCGACTTCGCCAAGACCCGAAAACTGGTGCTGCCGGCGCCGGTGCTGGAAGCATTGCGCGCCCGCTACAGCGCCTATGCCTGCAACGATGACGACACCATCGCCACCATCAAGGCGGTGGCGGCGGAAACCGGCCAGGTGATCGATCCCCACACGGCCGTGGCCGTACATGCAGCGCGTCGCATCCCTGCCTCCGCCACGCCGGTGGTCATTCTCTCCACCGCGCACGCGGCCAAATTCCCCGATGCGGTGGCCCGTGCCATCGGCCGCAATCCGGCCATGCCGGAAGCCCTCAAGAAGGTCATGGACCTGCCCGAAAAGCTGGACGTCCTGCCCCATGACCTGTCTTTGCTTCGCCAGTTCATCTCCAATAGACTGGCGCTATGACGTTGGAAATATCCAGACTTCCCAATGGCTTGACGGTGGTTTCCGACCCCATGCCGGGGCTTGAAAGCGCCGCCCTGGGCATCTGGGTGAACACCGGCAGCCGCAACGAAAAACCCGCCGAAATGGGCGTGTCCCACATGCTGGAGCACATGGCGTTCAAGGGCACCACCACGCGCAGCGCCCGCGCCATCGCCGAGGAGATCGAAGCCGTCGGCGGCGTGCTGAACGCCTATACCAGCCGCGAGCAGACCGCTTTCCATGCCCGGGTGCTCAAGGCCGATGTGCCGCTGGCGCTGGACATGATGGCGGACATCCTGACCAACCCGACTTTCGAGCAGGCCGAACTGGAGCGCGAGCGCCAG
>CANBZE010000104.1 GCA_947373775.1 Alphaproteobacteria bacterium | reverse complement strand
CAGGCCCTGGGCCAATTGCTGCAACCGCTGCAGCCAGCGCGAAGCGATGGTGGGCGTGCCTTCGGCTTTAAGGCTGCGGGTCAGCAACACGTCGGGTCCCGCCGCCAGCATGGCGAAGTCATGCGCCGACAGGCCGATGCTGCGTTCCGGCTGTTCGAGGCCTAGGGTCGCGCGCATGGGACGCGAGAACCAGGGATCGGTGCCCGCGCCTTGCGGCCAGGCGCCTTCGTTGAGCCCGCCCAGGATGGTCAGGTCGAAATGCTGCAATCGTGCTTCCAGGGGACCCAATATGGCCAGGCGTGGATGCCGCCCGAACGCGGCGCGCACCGGCGTCTTCATCGCCAGGCTGCGGAACAAAGGCGGCCAGGACGCGGGCTCGATGGGGTCGAGCTTTTCCGACGCCAGCCGCAGCGACGACACCAGCTCAAACGCGGCTTGGCCGTCGTCATTGGCCCAGAGGATGCAGTTGGTGGATTCGTCACAGGCCAACGCTTCGGCCGCCGCAATATGGGTGTCGAGCAGCGCCAGAAGCGGCACGTCTTTTTCCGCGAACAGCTTTTCCAGCGGCGCCAGGAGGACGGCGATTTCCTGCCACCAATCCGAAAGCTGTTGCAGCGCTTCGGCGGGTGGCGGGAACCGGGCAAGCGCCGCTTTTTCAATCGCGGTGGCGATGCCGGCAAGCCCCACATCGGGACGGGGACCGCGCAGGCACCAGCGGTCCAGTTCGCGCGCCCGGGCGCGGAAAGTTGCGCTGTCCTGGCCGCGCCGGGCAAAGGGATGTTTCAGCAGCGCCAGCAGCGACACCGGCGCGAACTGCGCCTCGGCGGCTTCCGCCAGCAGACAGAGGAAAGTGCCGGCGGCGGCATGGGCCAGCGGCCGGCCGGCGGAATCGTCAATCGTCACGCCCCAGCGCGCCATTTCCGACGCCACGCGGCGCGCCAGGTTGCGGTCGGGGGTGACCAAAGCGGCGGTGCGTCCCTTTGTTTCCAGCGCCTCGCGCATGGCTAGCGCGATAGCCAGCGCTTCCTGCGCCGGGTCGGCAGCCTCGATCAGCGCGATATCTTTCAGTCCCGCCGCGATTTCATCGCTGCCTGTTTCCGCCAGCGTCCGCCAGGCATCGGTGGTGGGGGCAGGGCGCAAGGTTTCGCGCAGCAATGTCTCGCGCGCGGTGTTGGGTTTGACATTGCTCCAATCCTTCACGTCCGCCCGCTCGGCGCCGATGGTCTGCAGCAGCAGCTTGAGACCAAATTGCGGATGGCCGGGATCATCTTTCAGCTTCTCCCAGCTTTCTTCGTCCAAATGCTGATCCAAACCCGGCAACACCACCGCGCCTTTCGGCAAGCGCGCAATCACCGCCAGCAATTCGGCAGTGGCAGGCAGTGAGCCGGTGGAGCCGGCGGCGATCACAAAGTCTTGCGGCGGGTTGGTCTCCAGCCGTTTGGCCAGGTCGCGCATCGCCTGGGCGCGGCGGGCGGCAGGATTAAGCGCCTTTTCGTCGGCTAAAATCTTGGGCCATTGCTTGCGGATCACGTCCAGGAAACGGGTGACGCCTTCCCAATGTTCGGCCAGATGTTCGGGCGCCAGGTCTTTCAGCTTGGAGAGGTCACAGCCCTGGTTCTCGACCTCGTCCATCACCTTGGCCAGACTGTCGGCCAGCGCGGCGCTTTGCGCGAAGGAGAGTGTGCCGCCGCGCCCTGAGCGATCCCATTGCCGCACCAGCCGCGCCAGCAGCAGTTGCCGCCGCAGCGGCGCGATGGCGGGCGCCAGTTCCAGCCCTTCGCTGGCGGCATCGAACAGCAATTCCTCTTCGTCGCTGTCGCCCAGCGGGCGGAACTGCGGCAGCAGCGCCGCCCCGCCCATCACGGCGGCGAAGGCATCGCCGAAGCCGCGCGCGGCGCGCCGGGTGGGCAGGTAGATCACTGTCGAAGACAAGGCCAGGGGATCATCGCCGGCGCGCGCAATTAGTCCCCGCGCCAGTTCCTGCGCGAAATGCGCGCTGGGACGGATGCTGAAGACAGCGGGCTGCTTCAAGCGGGCGCCTTTAAATAGGCTTCGGCCTCGTCGCGGGCCTGGGGCGTGCCGACATGGATCCAAACCCCGTCCAGCAAAGTGCCGGACAACCGGTCCGCACCGATGGCGCGGTCCCACATGAGGTTGGTGGAAAATGCCCCGGCGGGGGCGCCTTCGAACATGCGCGGATGCACGATTTGCACGCCGGGATATGCGTAGAGCGGGGGGGCCGCATCACGGGCGCGCACGATATGCTTGTCGGCCGTCAGAGCGAAGTCGCCGGTGCCTTCATAGCCCAGGGCAGTCTGCATCTGCGCCAGCAGCAACAGCCCGTCCATGCGGTGTTCGTCCCAGGCCGCAATCATGGCGGGCAGGGCGGCGGTCTTGCCTTCCACCCAGATGGAATCGGAATTGATGATGAAGAACGGCGCATCGGCGAAATGCGGCATCGCCTTGACCACGCCGCCGCCGGTATCCAGCAGCTGTGCGGTCTCGTCCGAAAACACGATCTCGGCATCCCGGCGCTTGCTCAAATGATCGCGCAGCATCTGCGCCTTGTAGTGCAGGTTCACGACAATGCGCGTCACTCCGGCCGAAACCAGCCGGTCGATGGAATGATCGATCAGGCTCTGGCCACCCACCATCACCAGCGGCTTGGGCCGGTCGTCGGTCAAGGGGCGCATGCGGGTGCCTAACCCAGCGCCCATGATCATCGCGGCGGCGACTTTGCTCACGTGATCTCCAATGCGCGCTTGTCTGCCGGGATCACGCGGTCATACCAGGCGCGCAGGTCGGCCAGCGCCGGATGGGCCAGGTCACGCTCCAGATAGGTCCACAACCGCGGCAGGAAGGCGAGGTAACGCGGCTTGCCATCGCGTTTGTAGAGGCGGGCGAAGATGCCCACGATCTTGACAGTGCGCTGGGCCGCCATCACCGACACTTCGTGATGGAAAGCCTCTTCGTCCAGCGCCATGTCCTGCGCCGCCATGGCGGCGAGGTAGTGCCGGGTAGCGATCTGCGCCAGTTCCGGCGACACGGTGCGCCGCGCATCCTTGGTCAGCGAAATCAGATCATAGGCGGGACTGCCCGCCACCGCGTCCTGGAAATCGATCAACCCGACCCGTCCTACGCCGTCGCGCTCCGGCAGCCACAGCAAATTCTCGGCATGATAGTCGCGGTGCACGAACACGCGGCGGCCATCGCCGATCCCGGCCAGTGCGGCACGCCACAGCTTGCGGTGTGCTTCCACTTCCTCGTTCGTTGCTTTGCGGCCCAGCGCCAACGGCAGATACCATTCTGGCAGCAGGTCGGTCTCGGCCACCAGCGCGGCCTGATCATAGGCGAACAGCGGCTTGCCGGACGCCAGCGTTGCGGGCGCGTCGCTGGCGTGGATCTTGGCCAGCACTTCGACCGCGGCCTTGTACAATTCTTCTTCATTGCCGCCATCCGCCAGCACATTGGCGAACAGCGCATCCCCCAGGTCTTCCAGGATGACAAAACCTTGGCGGTGGTCGGCGGCGTAGATGTTCGGCGCCGCCAATCCTTGCGCGCGCAGCCACGCCGCCGCCGCATCGAACCGGGCGCAATCTGCGCCCGCCAGTCGCGCCAACGCGTTGTAGCCCAGTGTGCGCCGTTCCTCTTCGCTGGCGTCAACCGGTGCGGTGGGTGCTTCGGCGCCCTGCGGCTGGTCCATCAGCATCGCCTTGCGCCCGGCCATCGCCAGCCGCGCATAGCGGCGGGTGGAGGCATCGCCCGGCAGCGGCGTGACGGTGGCGTCGCCCCAGCCGGACCGCTTCAGGAAGTCGGCCATCGCAAGCTGGCGGTCAGACATGCAAAGCGCTTTCCCAGCGACCCGGTCCCGTCACCTTCGCCACGCGGCCATCGCCGCTGAGACTTAGCCGCACATGCAGCGCTTCGGCCGGCAAGGCTTCGGGCGCGCGTTCGGGCCACTCCACCAGCACGGCGCCCTGGTCCAGTGCGTCCTCGAAGCCCAGTTCCTGCATCTCCCGCGCGCTCTTCAGGCGATACAGATCGTAATGCGCCACCGGTGGGGCGGTGTCATAGCTCTGCACGATGGTGAAGGTCGGGCTTGGCACGTCTTCGGCTACGCCCAGCGCCTGCAGGATGGCGCGCGCCAGGGTCGTCTTGCCGGCGCCCAGGTCGCCCCACAGCGCCACGGCATCGCCCACACAAAGGCCGCCCGCAATGGCCTTGCCCAACCGCGCGGTGGCATCCAGGTCGGGCAGGGGGAATTCCTCCCGGAAAGTCTCGGATGTTTGGGCCATATCCATCGCTTTTAGCCCGGCCTTCGAGCCACCGGAAGGGCTTGGTTGTACCCTGTCCACCGCCGTGCTAACCCCGCGCCCGGATTACGGAATATCGCTCAAAAATGCCCGAGAACATCGTCATCATCGGCGCCGGACAGGCAGGTGCCCAGGCGGTCCAGTCGCTGCGCGCCGAAGGATTTGCCGGCCCCATCACCATGGTGGGCGACGAGGCCTATGCGCCCTATCAGCGCCCGCCGCTGTCCAAGGCGTATCTGCTGGGCACGTTCGAGCGTGCGCGCCTGTTCCTCAAGGCCGACGCCTATTATGCCGAAGCCGGCTGCGAGCTGATCCTGAACACCAGCGCCAAGGTGATTCACCGCGCCGAACGCATCGTGGAACTGAATGACGGCAGGAAGCTGCCCTATGACAAGCTGCTGCTGGCGACCGGTGCGCGGGTGCGCAAGCTGCGCTGCCCCGGTGCTGATCTGCCGGGGGTGCATTATCTCAAGACTATCGCCGATGTGGACGGGTTGCAGGCCGTGTTCCAGGCGGGCAAACGCATCGCCATCGTCGGCGGCGGCTATATCGGGCTGGAAGTGGCGGCGGTCGGCGCCAAGCGCGGTCTGGACGTGACGGTGTTCGAGGCGATGGACCGGCTGATGGCCCGCGCTGTGTCCCCGCTGCTGTCGGATTTCTATGCGCGCGAGCACAAAAAGGCCGGCGTGAAGCTGATGCTGAAGACGGGCGTGGAAGCGTTCGAAGGCAAGGACAAGATCGAGCGCGTCATCGCGGGCGGCAAGGCCTATGACGCCGACATCGTGCTGGTCGGCATCGGCGTGGTGCCGTGCGACGAGCTGGCGGTAGCCGCCGGGCTGGCCAGCACCGACGGCATCGTGGTGGATCAGAATGCCCGCACCGGCGATCCCCAGATCTGGTCTGCCGGCGACTGTACCCGCCATGTCGGGCGCGAAGGCCATGAAATCCGGCTGGAATGCGTGCAGAACGCCATCGACCAGGCCAAGCACGCGGCGCTGAGCATGGTGGACAAGCACAAGACCTACAGCGAAGTGCCGTGGTTCTGGTCCGACCAGTATGACCTCAAGCTGCAGATCGCGGGATTGGCACGTCCCACCGATACTCTGGTGCTGCGGGGCGATCCCGCGGCGCGCAAGTTCGCGGTCTTCCACTTGCGCGATGGCGCAGTGGCGGCGGTGGAGGCAGTGAATGCCGCACCCGAATACATGATCGGCAAGAAGCTGGTGGCCGACGGCAAGACAATCGCGGCCGAAACCCTGGCCGACACCTCCATTCCCATGAAGCAGATGGCGTGAAGTACAAGGTCACTTACATTGAGTATTCTGGCACCGAAGCCAGCGGCAAGGCGCACACCGTCGAAGTGGCCGAGGGCTGGTCGCTGATGGAAGGCGCGGTCAAGCATTTGATCCCCGGCATCGATGCCGATTGCGGCGGGGCCTGCGCCTGCGCCACCTGCCAAGTCTATGTCGCGCCGGAATGGCAGGCCAAGCTTCCGCCCAAGAGCGACATGGAAGAAACCATGCTGGACTTCGCGCCCGACGTGAAATCCACCAGCCGCCTGTCCTGCCAACTGCGCATGGGCCCAGAGCTGGACGGCATCGTGCTGCATTTGCCCAAGACCCAGCACGCATGAGCAAGCCCTGGCCGAAATGGGCGGGCGCGCTGGCGGGTTTTGTCTTTCTTGCCTTGTTCGTCTGCCTGCCGCCGCTGCGCAAAGCCGGCTACCAGCTTGAGGCGTACCTGATCGTACCGGGCGCGATCGCCGGCGCCGTCGGCGCTCTTGCCGGTTTGGGCCTGGTCGTCGTGCGCAACCGGCTGATGGTTCAGAGGTAAGCGGTTTTCCGGTCCGTGCTGTGTTCGGGATGCGGCTCGCCATCGGAAATGCGGCGGGGCAGGTGGCAGCGTACCAGGGTGCCGTTGCCGGATTCGATTTCCACCCAGCCGTCATGCAGTTCCAAAAAGCGGTTGACCAGCGCCAACCCGAGTCCTGCGCCGGCGCGCGCGCCGGACTGGCTCTTGGCCGAGAAGCGCTCGAACACATTGGCCTTCACGTCCGGCGACAGGCCGGGGCCATTGTCGGCCACCGCGATCTGCACATCCTCGCCCACGATCTTCGCCGACAGGGTGATGGTGCCGCCGCGCGGGGTGTACTTGAAGGAATTGGACAACAGGTTGAACACGATCTGGCGTAGCCGGCGCGGATCGGCCAGGAAGCGGCCGGCATCGGCGGGCACGTCCAAGCTTAGCGACAGGCCCATCTTGGTGGCCCATTCGCGGGCATGGGTGGCGATATCGGTGATGAGTTCGTTGAGGTCGATGCGTTCCAGCTCCAGCCGCAGCGCGCCAGATTCCACCAGTGCCAAATCGAGAATGTCGTTGACCAGGCTCTTGAGCGTGTTGCCGCCCTGCACGATGGCCTGGACATATTCTTCCTGCTGGGCGTTCAGCCCGCCCGGCACACCGGACGCCAGATGCTCGGAGAACCCCAGGATGGTGTTCAAAGGCGTGCGCAGTTCATACGACACATGCTTGATGAAGTCGGATTTCAGCCGGTCCGCCGCCTCCAGCGCATCGCCACG
>CANBZE010000103.1 GCA_947373775.1 Alphaproteobacteria bacterium | reverse complement strand
CCAGCTGGGCAAGGGCGTGGTGGACGAGCGCAACCCCAAATTCGTGGGCTGCGCCGCCTTGTCGTCGGGCGACTTCGTGCATGCCGCTGTGGCGGCCGCCGACGTCATCATCAATATCGGCCATGACGTGATCGAAAAGCCGCCCTTCTTCATGAAGACCGGCGGCACCGAGGTGATCCATGTCAGCTTCCGTTCGGCGGAAGTGGACCCGGTCTATTTCCCCCAGATCGAGGTGATCGGCGACATCGCCAACGCCATCTGGCAGATCAAGGAACACATTATGGCCCAGCCGCACTGGGATTTCGGCAAGATGCTGAAGGCGCGCGAAGCCGAAGTGGCGCACACCGCCACCATGACGGGCGACCAACGCTGCCCGATCTATCCGCCTTACGCGGTGGAGCAGATCCGTGCCATCATGCCGTCCAACGGCATCATCTGCCTTGACAATGGCGTCTATAAAATCTGGTTTGCGCGCAACTACCGCGCCCACATGCCCAACACGGTCCTGCTGGACAATGCGCTGGCGACCATGGGCGCCGGCCTGCCCTCGGCCATGGCTTCGGCGATGGTCTATCCGGACCGCAAGGTGATGGCGATCTGCGGCGATGGCGGCTTCATGATGAACAGCCAGGAAATGGAAACCGCGGTGCGGCTGAAGTTGAACATCACCGTGCTGATCCTGAACGACAACAGCTATGGCATGATCCGCTGGAAGCAGGCGAATATGGGCTTCAAGGATTGGGGCCTGACCTACAACAATCCGGACTTTGTGAAGTATGCCGAGGCTTACGGCGCCAAGGGTCACCGCGTCACCAGCGCCAAGCAGCTGCCGGAACTGCTGAAGTCGTGCCTGGATACGCCCGGCGTGCATCTGGTGGATTGCCCGATCGACTATTCGGACAATGACCGCATCCTGAACAAGGAAATCCGCAAGCTCAGCGCGGCGGTGTGAGGATAAAATGCCAGCCCTGAAAGACTCCTATCCCTATTATCTGGCGAATGAAGCCAAGTCCCCCAACCAGGATTTGGAAGTCACCGACAAATATACCGGGAAAGTGGCGACCCGCGTGGCGCTGGCCGACGCGGCGGCGATCGACGCGGGCATCGCTGCGGCGGTCGAAGCCGCCGAGCCGATGGCGCGGATGGCGGCCTATGAACGCCAGGACGTACTGATGCACTGCGTCAAGCGCTTCCAGGAGCGGTTCGAGGAACTGGCCTATGCCCTGTGCATCGAGGCGGGCAAGCCGATCAAGGACTCGCGCGGCGAAGTCAGCCGCTTGATCGACACGTTCCGCATCGCCGCCGAGGAATCGGTGCGCATGCTGGGCGAAGTCCAGCCGCTGGACATCGCTCCGCGCGCCAAGGGCTATCTGGGCATCTGGAAGCGGGTGCCGATCGGGCCCTGCTCGTTCGTGTCGCCTTTCAACTTCCCGCTGAACCTGGCGGCGCACAAGATCGCGCCGGCGCTGGCGGTGGGTTGCCCGTTTGTGATGAAGCCCGCCTCGCGCACGCCACTGGGCGCCATCATCATCGGCGAGGTGCTGGCCGAGACCAAGCTGCCCAAGGGCGCCTTCTCCATCCTGCCCGCCACAAGGCACGGCAGCGACCTGTTCACCACGGACGAACGGCTGAAGCTGCTCTCCTTTACCGGCTCGCCGGATGTGGGCTGGGCGCTGAAGGCCAAGGCCGGCAAGAAGAAAGTGGTGCTCGAATTGGGCGGCAATGCCGCCGTGGTGGTGGATGCCGATGCCGATCTGGACGATGCGGTGGACCGCATCACCTTCGGCGCCTTCTACCAGTCGGGACAGTCCTGCATCGGCGTGCAGCGCATCTTCATCCATGAGTCCATCTACGAGACCCTGAAGAAGAAGCTGGTGGAGCGCGCCGGCGCACTGGTGTGCGGCGATCCGCGCGACGAAAAGACCTTCATCGGTCCCATGATCGACGTGAAGGAAGCCGAGCGGCTGGAAAACTGGATCAAGGAAGCCGCCGCGGGCGGTGCCACCATCCTGTGCGGCGGCAAGCGCGAAGGCGCCATGCTGCAGGCCACCTTGCTGGAAGGCGTGGGCAAATCCACCAAGCTGAATTGCGAGGAAGCCTTCGGTCCCGTCGCCACTTTGTCCAAGTTCAGCGACTTCGAGGCGGTGCTGGACCAGGTCAATGATTCCAAGTTCGGCCTGCAGGCCGGCATCTTCACCCGCGACCTGTTCAAGGCGATGCGCGCCTGGGACAAGCTGGAGGTCGGCGGGGTGGTGATCGGCGATGTGCCCTCCTACCGGGTGGACAACATGCCGTATGGCGGGGTCAAGGATTCCGGGCTGGGCCGCGAAGGCGTGCGCTTTGCCATGGAAGACATGACCGAGATCCGCAACCTGGTGATCCGCAACCGCGGCTAGAGCAAGTAGCCAGAGCGTCAAAAAGCGGTATCATTCCCAAAACAGCGCCTATCGCGCACAGGGGATGAGTCATGTCTTTCAAGAAGTTGACGCTTGGGTTGTTGCTGGCTTCCGGCTGCATGGCGCTGGCGCAGGCGCCGGAATCCATCAAGGGCGTCACCATCGCGCCCCATCCCTTGAAAGAATTTGTACCGGTAACCGGCGCGGTGCTGCGCAAGCCCGACCCCAATGACTGGCTGATGATGCGGGGTAATTACGAGGGCTATGGCTTTTCGACCCTGGACCAGATCAACAAGACCAATGTGAAGGGCCTGCAACTGGTGTGGTCGCGCACCATGGAAAGCGGCATCAACGAAGCCACGCCCCTCATCTACAAGGGTGTGATGTTCCTGGGCAATCCCAACGATGTGATCCAGGCCATCGATGCGGTGACCGGCGATCTTCTTTGGCAATACCGCCGCACTCTGCCGTCACAGGAGGCGATGCACAACAATTTCTGGGGCCAGCGCAAGCGCAGCGTCTTTCTTTGGGAAGACAAGCTCTACACAATCACGCGCGACAACTTCCTGATGGCGCTGGACGCCAAGACCGGCAAGGAATTGTGGGAGGTCAATCGCGGCGGCGACCTCTACATCACCAACACCACCGGACCCATCGTGGTCGACGGCGTGGTGATCGCGGGCGCCAGTTGCCAGGAAGCGGCGCAAGGCTGCTATGTCACCGGCAACGACGCGGTGACCGGCAAGGAATTGTGGCGCAACACCCTGATTCCCAAGCCCGGCGAGCTGGACGACGAGACCTGGGGCGGCATGCCGTTCGAGCAGCGCTGGATGACCGGCGTGTGGGGACCGATCACCTATGATCCCGAACTGAACCTGGCCTATTACGGCTCCAGCGGCGTCGGCCCCTCGTCCGACACCCAGCGCGGCGTCAAGGGTGTCGCCACCCTGGCCGGCACCAACACCCGTTTCGCCATCGCGCCCAAGACCGGAAAGATCGTTTGGAAGCACCAGGTCTTCGCGCAGGACAATGCCGACCAGGAATGCACTTACGAGATGCTGCCCATCACCACCAAGGTGGCGCCGGACCCTGCGGCCAAGGGCATGATGGCGATCGGCCGCAAGGCTGCTACTGCCAGCCGCCGCACCCTGACCGGCGTGCCGTGCAAGACTTCCATCATGTGGAGCTTCGACGCCGCCAAGGGCGATTTCCTGTGGGCCAAGTCCACCGTTTTCCAGAACCTGGTCAAGGGCATCGACAGCAAGGGCAAGGTAACACCCAATCCCGAACTGTTCATGACCGACTACAAAAAAACCTACCACCAGTGCCCGACCCATGCCGGTGGGCGCGACTGGCCGTTCTCGGCATACAGCCCGCAGAACAATGTGCTGTATGTGCAGCTGCAGAACCTGTGCGCCGACTATAAGGTGCGGGTGGACAACATCCCCTCCAAGCCCAAGGACCAGTACAACACCATCGGACCGCAGGTGCTGGCCGACGGTTCGACCAATATCGGTCGGCTGGACGCCATCTCGGTGGAAACAGGCCAGACCTTGTGGAGCTGGGAGACGCCCGCTTCCAACTATTCGCCGGTGCTGGCCACGGCCGGCGGCATCCTGTTCAACGGTTCCATGGATCGTTACCTGCGCGCCTTCGACCAGAAGGACGGCACCGTGTTGTGGCAGACGCGGCTGGGCAGCCAGGTGTTCGGTGCGACCGTTACTTATAAGGTCGGCGGACGGCAGTATATCGCGGTGGCGGCGGGCGGTGGCTTCAACAACGGCCCCATTCAGGTGCGGCCCGACTTGGACCAGCCCAGCGGTGGCAACATGGTGTACGTCTTCGCCTTGCCACAATAATGCCGTTTGCTTTAGCGCTTTCGCGCAGTTAGCGTCCCGGCCGTTCAAAAGCGGCTTGTTGCGTGATGAAATTTCTGACAGGCGCATCCATCGCCGCGCTTTGCCTTTGGCCGATGGCGGCCCTTGCCCAATCTGAAAATGTCATCGTCACCGCCACGCGCCTGCCCATGCAAGATGGGGGCAGCAATATCTCGGTGATCGATGCCGCGACCATCGTGGCGCGCGATTCCGCCAGTGTGGTGGACCTGCTGCGCGATCTGCCCGGCGTATTCGTTCAGCAGTCCGGCGGACGCGGCAGCGTGGTGTCGCTGTTCACCCGCGGCGCCAAGCCCAACTTCACCCTGGTGCTGCTGGACGGGGTGAAGGCCAACGATCCCACCAACACCCGCGGCGGCTCGTATGATTTCTCCACCCTGGACCTGAATGACATCGAGCGGGTCGAGTTCGTGCGCGGGCCGGCCTCCGCCATCTATGGCTCCGATGCGGTCGGTGGGGTGATCAACATCATCAGCCGGCGCGGCGGTGAAACGCTGGATGCCGGACTGCAGGCAGAAGGCGGCAGCTTCGGTTATGTCCGCGCTGCCGGGCATGTGGGCGGCCCCCTTGGTGGTGCCACCGGCAATATCGGTCTTTCCTATACCGACAATGGCATGCCGGTGGAGGGCAGCACCCTGAAAAGCACCGCGCTGGATGGCGCACTGGCGCTGCCGCAAATCGCCGGCACCGCGATCAATCTCACCGGCCGCTACAGCGATAGCACCGCAACGTCATTCCCCGACTCCAGCGGTGGGCCGCGCCTGTCGGTGCTGCGCACCCTGGACCACCGCGACATCCAGGAAGGCGTGCTGGGCGCCCACGCGCTGCGCGACATCACCGGCTGGTGGAACATGGTGCTGGATTACGGCTTTTATGACCGCAGTTCGGATGCCGTCTCGCCTGGGGTGGCGCCCAGCGCCCAGACCCCGACGGGAATTCCCGCCAATGGCGACAAAGCCCGCTTCAACCGCCATGAAGTGACCTGGACCAACCGGCTGACACCGCTTCCAGGACTGGAAGCCGCACTCGGTGTGGACATGCAGGCCGATCATGGAGAGGACAACGGCTTCCTGCAGTTCGGTCCCGCGAAACTGCCCACCAACTTTACGCTGCGCCGTACCTTGTGGGCCGGCTTTGCCGAGGCGCGCTATCAGATACTGCCGCAGCTCAGCCTGTCGGCCAGTGGCCGCTATGACGATACCGGCGCCACCCATCATTTCAGTCCGCAGCTGCGTGCCGATTATGCGCTGGCCGACACGGGCACCCAGTTCCAGCTGTCATGGGGCAAGGCCTACAAGCTGCCCAGCTTCTTTGCCCTGGGCAACCCGATTGTCGGCGACCCGAGCCTGAAACCGGAAGACGCGGAGAATTTCGAAGGCGGCATAACCCAACGCTTGGGGAATTTCGGGCGCTGGAAGGTGGAAGCCTATGCCACCAACTATCGCAACCTGATCGACTTCCGTCCTGGCGCTGTGCCCAAGCTGGTCAATCTTTCCACCGTGCATGTGCGCGGTATCGAAACGTCGTTGGAACTGACATGGGGCACGCTCAGCGCCACGCCGCGCCTGTCCTATACCAATGCCCGCAACACCCTGACCGGCGCGAGCTTGCGCGATATGCCCAGCTGGCCGGCGGGCGCGACGGTGAACTGGCAGCCCGATCCGGCCTGGAATGTCAGCTTCGACCTCAACCATACCGGCGGCATGACCGACAATGCCGTGCCCACCGGCGACGTCGCCCTGCCCGGCCATGTCCGCGCCGACCTGGCCGTCTCTTATAAAGTGCTGCCCAACCTGGCGCTGAAGCTGGGCGTGGATAACATCTTTGACCGGCGCTACGAGGACGTGGTGGGCTTTCCCGCCCCGGGCGCGATTGTGCGCGGCGGGATCAGCGCGTCTTTGTAAGGCCGCTCGCCGATACGCTGTCGCTATCGGCCCCGCCTACACGGTCTAATTGTTGGGCAGCGGACCCGCGAGCCGGCCCAGCAATTTGAAGGCATACAGCATCACCCGCCCCCGCACCGGCTTGGTGGGGCCGGTAACATCCGGAAAGCCGAACGCGCCCAACTGATGCATGGCGCGGTCGTCGCCCTCGTCCGGGTGCATCGCGATCCAGTACAGAATTTTTGGCAGGTCGCGCGGCGGGATCACCGCCTGAAGCCGGGCGAACACCAGCCGCGGGACAAAGCGCTCCACCTGTTCCATCTGCAGGATGTCCGGCACCGCCGCGACCGCGAGCAGGTTGCGCGCCCGCTGCACCGGATCGCTGACATTGCCGGGGGACCAACCCGGCAAGCCATCACGAATACGGTCCAGCACGGGAAGAATAACGGGATCGGGCACCTCGTCGCCGCGCGAAAAGGGCGAGACGATGCCCTCGTCCGGCGGCAGGCGTTTGAAATCGATACCGTCAATGTCGGCCTGAGTGACATCATGCCAGGAAGCGGGAGCAACCTTTGCGGTCGGCGGCGCGGGGGCATAGTCGCGGGCGCTTCCCACTTGGCGCGTGTCTTTCACAGCGCTGACCGAAGCAAGGCCCCGTGTTTCGACCACGAACCCAATCGCCACCCACATGCCGATGGCCAAAAGCAGCCAGGCGCGGCGCGGCGCAAAAGCCTTGTCCC
>CANBZE010000102.1 GCA_947373775.1 Alphaproteobacteria bacterium | reverse complement strand
CGGCAGCCGACAAACGTCATTTTGAGACCACGGACCGGCAAAAAGGTCTACGCGGTCAGGGCGCGCCAAGGCGCGGTACGAAAGAATCAGAAAGTCTCAATGCGTAACGACCTCGCCGCTCTCATAGACGGTCACATGCGGCTCCCGTGCCCACTGATCGGGGTCCCAGCCTTGCGATACCGCCGACAAGGCGATGCGGGCGCCATCCACGTTGCGCGCCTTGCAGGCGAAATCGACATGCCGCATGCGGCTGTCGCCTTCGGGAAAGGTCACGGTCTCGATGGAATCCTTGGGCAGGACGCCGGAGAAGACGGTGTGGGTGGTGCCGTCGCGATAGGTCACGCTGATATGGGCGCAATCCACCGTGTCGCCCGAGGCCACGAACTGCAGCCGTTCCACCGGCCCCTCGAAATGCTCCCAGCTGACATCGGTGTAATGGTCCGCCGCCACATTCACCGACCCGATCTGGTGGACATCGGCACGTGCGGGAAAGGCGGTGGCGGCGCTCACCAGCAGGACGGCGCCCAGGACGGCCAAAGACGATTTCAGCATGGAACTCTCCGTAAATTGCACAAGCCCGTTGCTCAATAAACGACGCCGCGGCCCGGATGTTCCGTTTTTAATTGGGGCCAAGTCGTGACGACTCAGCGGCCCGCCAGCTTTGCCAGCGGATTGGGCACCGGGCCCGCGACGCGGCGCAAGGTGTTGGTGTCGCGGTGCTCAAAGGCCGGCGTCTTGCCCTTGATCGCCAAATCGGTGCGCGACACGTAACTCCAGCTGTCATCGCCATGGAACGTGATGTCCAGGCGGTAATAGTCGGTGCGGAACGCCTCCTCCAGGAACCCGGTCGAGGCGATGCCATAGCTTGTATCGCCGCGCCGGGCTTCCACGGTGATGGTATCGCCGTCCGCCTTGCCGCCGGCCAGCGCCACCTGGCCACGGGGAATTGCCAGCGACTGCATGATCAGCCCGGTGGCCGGTTCGTACAGCCAATAGCCCACCTGGTCGTGAAAGGTGATGGCTTCCTCTTGCGTGTTGATATGGAGGTGATAGCGCAGGCCATACAGCAGCTGGGGCCCGTTGGCCTGGGCGTCGATCGGCTCCATCACGATGCGCTCGCGGTACACGCGCCGCTCGGGGCCATCGGCCTTGGGATTGATGTCCACGCCCTTGTCCGATTCCCAGGTCCCGGCCAGGCGCCGCAGCGGCCCCAGATTGGCCAGGGTGTCGGGCGAGTTCTCGGGCTCGGTATAAATGTCGTCGGGAATGGTCATCGCGTTCTATGGATCAGACAATAACCGGCATGAAGCATGGCTTTTGCCGGCCGCACAAGGTGCTAGAGCAAGCCAAGCCCGGCAGCCCCTTCCGCGCCATCCTGTTCAAGATTAAAGAGGGATCCGGGTGGCTTCGTGCATTTGAAGAATGGCATCTTGCTTGTGATGGCGGCGACGTGGCTCGCCACCCCATCCTTTGCCCAGACAGCGCAAAACCCCCGCCTTGACCGGCTGGAACAGCAGTTGCGCGATGTGCAGCAGCAATTGGCCCAGATCCGGCACAAGCCGGACGATGCCGCGCTGGCCGATCTGCGGCGCAGCGCCGCCGCCCAGCATGCCGACATTGAAAAGCGCCTCGCCGCCCGGCCCCGGGTCGATACGCAAAATGGCCGCTTGAGCTTTGCCTCCGCCGACGGCGACTTCACCCTGTCGCTCCGAAGCCTGGTCCAGTTCGACACCGGCTATTTCGCGCAAGGCAAGAACCCGCCGGGTGTCGACCTGAACAGCGGCACCAATTTCCGCCGCGCCCAGTTCGGCTTTTTCGGCACCGCCTGGCGCGACTGGTCCTACAATTTCACCTATGACTTTGGCGGCCGGGGCGTCGAAAAGCGCGGCTTCGTCTATATCGGCTATGTCGAATATGACGGCCTCAAGCCGTTCGGCTTTCGCATCGGCGCCTTCGCGCCGCCGGGCGGGCTTGATGATTCCACCAGCGGCGCCGAGCTTGTCTTCCTGGAGCGCGCCGCCTCCGCTGACGTCGCCGGCGGCATCGCCGGCGCGCCCGGCCGCGAGGGCGCCAGCATCTTTGCGCAAGGCGACCGTTACCTGGTCTCGGCCAGCCTGACCGGCAAGCGCACCATTGACGCCGCCACCTTCGATGCCCAGCAGGCGCTCGTCGCCCGCGCCACCTGGCTGGCGCTGGATACGGGCAATGTGCAGTGGGTGCTGGATGCCGATTTCACCCGCGTCTTCAAGGTTGCCGATACGGCGCCCAATTCCAACGCCAACAGCTTCAGCCTGTCCAGCGAAGCCGAGCTGACGGTGGACGGCAGCAAGACGGTGGATACCGGCCCGGTGGACGCGCGCGGCGTCACCCAATGGGGCCTGGAGACGGCGCTGAACGATGGGCCCTGGCATGTCCAGGGCGGCTATTTCCATTATGCCATCGCGCGCCGCCTGGCGCTTCCGGGTCCCGACTTCAGCGGCTGGTACGCGTTTGCCACCTGGTCGCTGACCGGGGAAAGCCATGACTATGATCCCTCGGTCGCGATTTTCCGGGGCCTGAAGCCCGACCATCCCTTGGGCACGCCGGGCGGCTGGGGTGCACTGGAGTTGAAAGCGCGCTTCAGCAATCTCGACCTGGAATTCCAGCCGCTGCTGGCGGGCGGCGTCGCCGGCGGCAACCAGAATATCTGGACCGTCGGCATGAACTGGATTCCCGTCACCGGCATCAGGTTCGCGCTGGACTACAGCAATATCGCGGTCAGCCATGCGGGCGCGCCGGCCAATGACATTTCCGCCAACGCCATCGCCCTGCGCAGCCAGATTTCGCTCTAGCGCGAAGCCGGCTCCGGCACCTGCTTATGCACGAAATACATCAGCGCCAGCGACAAAAGGGTGGTGCACATCACGATATAGCCCAGCCAGTTGAAGTGCAGGATGGTGCCGTCCGACGCCTGCACGATCACCGCGCCCGCCACCGCCGCCGACACCCCGCCCGCCAGCTGCTGCAGCGAGGCGCTGATGGCGTTGAAGGCGCCGCGCCTGGTCACTTCGGGAATGGCCGACACCAGCGCCTGGGCCGGGATCATGCGCGAGAAGATGCCCGCGAACAGCAGCACATTGACCGCGATCACCACCCACAGCGGCTCATGGCCCAGGCTGGTCCAGATCGCCACCATGATGACGGTGACGATGCTGCCGAACAGGAAGGTGTTGAACTTGCCGAAGCGGTCGGCGGCCTTGCCGACCAGCGGGCCGATGAAGACCATGGCAAGGCCGGTAATCAAATAGATGGTGGGCAGCACCGTCAACGCCAGCCCGATGTCATTGACCATGAAGGCGGTGCCGAACGGCATCAGCATATAGCCGCCGGTGGGCAGCAGCATGGTCAGCAGGAAGGCCAGCCAGTAACGGCGGTCGCTCACGGTATGTGCCAGGTGCATGAAAGGGCTGCGTTCCTGCTTCAAACCCAGGTGCGCGTTCACCGGCTTCATGCCGAACGCGATCACCAGCCCCGCCGGCACGGCCACCGCGATGATCGCCAGGAACGGCGCATGCCAGCTCCAATGATTGGCGAAGAACAGCCCGGCGGGCAGGCCCAGCACCTGGCTGGCCGAGAATGCGGTCTGGATATAGCCCATCACCCGGCCGCGCATCTGGAAGTCGAACAGGTCGGTGGCGATGGCCAGCACGACCGATCCGATCACCCCGCCGAACAGCCCGGTGACGATGCGCGCCATCAGCAGCATGGGATAGGTGGTGGCCAGGGCGCACAGCAATGTGCCCAGCATGAAGCCGGCATAGAAGAACAGCAGCAGCCACTTGCGGTCGAAGCGGTCGGCAAAGCCCGCCGACACGATGCCCGACAGCCCGGCGGCGAAGGCATAGGAACTCACCGCCAGCCCGAACTGCTGCGGCGTGATGTGCAGGTCCGGCATCATCATCGCCCCCAGCGGCGAGATGATCATGAAGTCCAGGATCAGGGTGAATTGCAAAAAGGCCAGGGCCGCGACGACAAACACCTGGTAGCGCGTGAAACCCGCGCGCGGCGCCTTGGTGCTCATGTGCTGGAAGCCTTCGAATCCCTGCGCCTTCATAGCAGGAAAACAGACATTTCAGGCGCGGCATTACGACTTGCTGTATTCGCGGGTAAGGAAGTCGCCGATCCAGGCCTGGATGCGGACATACATCTTGTTCTCGAACGGGGCCCGCCCGCCGGTCATGCTGTTGGTCTTCAGGTAGGTCTTCACCACATGCACCGGGTTGCGGTTGTACCCGGCGGCCAGATAGGCGGCGAACACCGTGCTGGAATCCTTCACCCGCTTCAGCGCGGTCTGGGGCAGTTCGGTCAGCTCCAGGTCCAGCAGCAGCAGCGAGGCCAGCACCGCATTGTGCAGGTTGGTCATCCCCAGGTTGAAGTCCGGCTCCAGCCGGGCGGCCGGGTAATTGTCGCGCACCATCTGGTAGCTGGATTCCATGAACTGGGGCAGGCCCAGCGCGCCGGCGCTGGAGCGGGCATAGGCGTAAGACTTGTCCTGGTTGGCGGCGATGGTGATCAGCACCTCGTGCACGCATTGCTCGATGCCGACGAACTTCATGTGCGCCGGATCGACATGCTCGGTGATCATCAGGCGCAGCACCATGTCGCGCGGGATCTCCTCGGCCACGGTCTTGGCCGGGGCGACGCGGCTGCGCACGTCATGGTCGTTGACCCGGTTATAGGCCAGGTGTTCCAGGGTGCGCAGGTAATCCATCCCGGCATCGCGCATCTTCTGGGTATCGAGATCGGGGGAATAGGCGGTGTAGACCGCTTCCTCGAACCCGGACCTGCCGCGCACCGGGCGGCGCTGGGCAAAGACGATCAGCCCGCCGGCGGGATGGGCCGCATCCGCCACCGTGAACTTGGTGTTGAGGTAATTGTTGACCGGCCAGGTGACGATGAAGCGCTGGTCGTTGCGGCCCTGTTCGTCCATGCGGATCACGGTCAGCGGGCCGGTCTTCTCGCCCACCACCAGCACCCAGTTGAAGCTGGTCAGGCTGCTTCCGCTCACCACCATGTCGCCGGGCAGCACCGGCTGCTTGGCGGCCAGCGCCTGGGCGTCCTCGATGCGGGGCTGGAAGTCGAAGTCGGGCGCCTCGGTATGGGCCTTGGTGGTGATCACCGCCTGCTGGGCGGGTCTGGCACTTGCGACCCGGTGCCGGGACGCCTTGCCCGCTGCCTGCTTATGGGCGGAACTCTTGTGCGCCGCATGGCCGTGATGCTTCTTCGCCGCCGCCGTGGCGGAGGTCGGGTCAAATGCGAATGTCAGGGCGCCCAGTGCGATCAGGAGCCCGAGGAACTTTCGCGATGTGGCGGCGGACTGCTTCGACATTGACCCACTCTAATCAGCTGTGGGGCTGGGGACAACATAGACTGCTTGATGGATTACACTTGCCTGATCAATCGCATAGGCCCTTTTGCCTCAACGGGTTTATTGTAAATGGGGCTGAATCTTCTGTTTCACATCAGAAATGAAATCTTTTAATGCGTCACCGAAAATCTGCCTACTGACATTCCGTAGTTGGTCATTAAAGCGGTCCGAAATAACAGCCGACAGCGACCACATGCGTCGGTCGGCCTCGGTCTTTACGCCCATAACTTTTTCAATGCCTACTTGAGCAATAATTTGGATCGCAGTTTCAAAATCTTGCGCAGATGCGATCGTGTAAGGCATTTTTTCTAAAACATCCGCGCCGATATTGGCTTCAGCCAAGAAATGCAACACATGCCCGCTAAGCATTTCAGCAATTCTTGGGCTAAACAGAAACCAATCCTCTAACGTAAGTATAATCGGGTAGATCGGCAAATCGTCGCTTGCCCAATGTGTTCTGCCATTCGTCGCGTCACTTATATTTCGGTAATGCTGAGCGATAGCTTTTGCCATGGCGATTAAATCCTTATCCAGTGCCGTCGTGTCGGAAAGGGTTCTTGCATTGACGGTCAGGCGCTTGGCCTTGGTTTCAATGAAAAGATGGGCGGTCGCATCCGAGACGATCCAATCGACTCCGTGCAAGGTCTGACCCCTTATTAAATAAGGGGTCTCATCAATGATCTTGAATGGTGGAGAGGGGCATGTCTTCCGATATGTGTACGGAGTACTGCCAAATAGCTTCTAAGCTCGACATCAAGTCGAACTGCTGGAGATAATTTCTAAAGGGCTTGTATTCGCGAAATACCTGCGACACTTCTTTTTCTCATAAGTTTCAATAACAAAAAGGCCCGGCGATTGCTCGCCGGGCCCTTCTGATTTTTAGTCAGGTGATCTGACCGACATGACTTAGAAGTCCATGTCGCCCATGCCGCCCATGCCACCGCCACCGCCGGGCATCGAGGGGCCCGCGTCCTTCTTGGGACGGTCGGTGATCATGGCTTCGGTGGTGATCAGCAGGCCCGCGACCGAGGCCGCGTTCTGCAGCGCCACGCGAACCACCTTGGTCGGGTCCACGATGCCGTTTTCGATGAAGTCCTGATACTCACCGGTCTGGGCGTTGTAGCCATAGGTGTTGGACTTCTGGTCGTGCAGCTTGCCGACAACGATGCTGGCTTCCTGGCCGGCATTGGCAACGATCTGGCGCAGCGGATACTGGATCGCACGGCGCACGATGTTGATGCCCTGGGTCTGGTCTTCATTGTCACCGGCCATGTCCTTCAGCGCCTTGGCGGCATACAGCAGGGCGGTACCGCCGCCCGGCACGATGCCTTCTTCCACGGCCGCCTTGGTGGCGTTCAGCGCGTCATCGACGCGGTCCTTGCGCTCCTTGACTTCCACTTCCGTGGCGCCGCCGACGCGGATCACCGCAACGCCGCCGGCCAGCTTGGCCAGGCGTTCCTGCAGCTTTTCCTTGTCGTAATCGCTGGTGGTTTCCTCGATCTGCGCCTTGATCTG
>CANBZE010000101.1 GCA_947373775.1 Alphaproteobacteria bacterium | reverse complement strand
AGACGTTCGGTGTGGATGGCATCGTCGATCTCAAGCAGAATGACGACCAGGAGATCGACCTGGAAACCGGCGAAGTCGGTCTGCATGCCACGCCGGTCATCGGCAAGAACACGGTGGTGGTCGGCGCCGCGCACATGGGCGGCGGCCAGCCGCGCCTGCGCACCAATGTGAAGGGCTATGTGCGCGGCTTTGACGTGCGCACCGGCAAGCGGCTGTGGATTTTCCACACCATCCCGCTGAAGGGCGAGTTCGGTTACGACACCTGGCTGCGGCCCGGTGAGGCGGAGAAGGCCACCAACACCGGCGACTGGGGCCAGATCTCGGTCGATGAGGAACTGGGTCTGGCTTATCTCGGCATCGAGATTCCGTCCGCCGACGAATCCGGTATTCACCGCCAGGGCAACACCCTGTTCAGCAATTCCCTGGTCGCGGTCGATCTGGAAACCGGCAAGCGCCGCTGGCACTACCAGCTTGTCCATCACGACATCTGGGACCGCGACGTACCTTGCGCGGCGATCCTCTGCGACATCCCCCACAACGGCAAGATGGTGAAGGCGCTGGCCCAGCCCAGCAAGCAATGTTTCCTGTACGTGCTGAACCGCGAGACGGGCCAGCCGATCTGGCCTTTTGTGGAAAAGAAAGTGGCCAGGGGCGACGTGCCGGGCGAATGGTATTCACCGACCCAGCCGATCCCGTCCAAACCGCCGCCCTATGATGTGCAGAGCGTGGATGCCTCCACCGTCATCGACTTCACGCCCGAATTGCATGCCAAGGCGCTGCGGTTGCTGGCGCATTACAAGACGGGGCCGGTTTACACCCCGCCCTCCCTGTCCCGCGCTGATGGTACCTGGGGCACGCTGACGTCGCTCGCCACCCAGGGCGGCACCAACTGGGCCGGCGGCTGCTATGACCCGGAAACCCATACGGTTTACACCTTTTCGGAAACCACCGTGGCGGTGGACGGGCTGGTGCCCGGCAATCCGAGCTTCACCGACGCGGATTATATCCGCGGCACCGCAGGGGCCGCGCCCACGCGGGCGGCGGTGATCCAGGGCGGCGATGAATATCTGGCGCCGCCCACCGCGGTCGCCAATGCGGCGCAGCCGGCAGCTGCGAGCGGGGCGCAGGAATTCCGCCCCGGCGTCGTCACCATCGACGGCTTGCCGCTGATGAAACCGCCTTATGGCCGCATCACCGCCACCGATCTGGAGAAGGGCGACATCGCCTGGCAGATCGCGCATGGCGACACACCCGACAATATCAAGAACCATCCCGCGCTGAAGGGCCTGAAAATTCCGCGCACCGGGCGGCCCGGCCTGATCGGACCCACGGTGACCAAATCGCTGGTGATCTGCGGCGAGTCCGGTTTCGCCACCACGCCGAACGGCAAGAAGGGCGCCCTGCTGCGCGCCTATGACAAGAAGACGGGTGAGGATCGCGGCGCGGTCTATATGCCGGCGCCGCAGACGGGATGCCCGATGACCTTCATGCTGGGCGGTCGCCAGCACATCGTGCTGACCATCGGCGGGCCGGGCTTCCCGGCCGAGCTGATCGCCTTCCGCTTGCCCGGTTAGTAGCCCAGCTTGAGCATGGTGTTGGACGCGCCGTTCACGGTGCCCTTGTCCAGCCATTCCAGCGAGGCCTTGAACAGGATCAGATGGTTCTTCTCCCACATGGCATTGTGTGAGGAGCAGCCCAGGTCGATGAAGACTTTCTGCGGGCTGCCGATATCGGCATAGAAATCGCGCACCCGCTCGGGATTGACCTGTTTGTCGTTGATGCCGCTGACCATCAGGGTCGGCGTGGCCATGGCTTTCACTTTCTCCTGCGTCCAGCCCCAGCTCGATGAGGCGATGGAGGCGCGGCGTACCGCCGGCGTCCATTTGGCGCCGACCGGATCGGACTTCAGCATCTCCGACCAGACCGAGGCGGCAGCGGCCGGATCGACCTGGCCCGGGCAGGGCGCCTGGCGGTCCCAATTGGCGGTGAACTGATCATGGCTCTGGGTGTTGAACGCCGGGCCCGGCACCGGCAACACCGCGGGCGCCTGCGCCTTGGTGGCCCGATTGTAAGCAGGGGCCAGCAGCACCAGCCGCGCGACCTGGTCGAGATGATTGGCGGTCCAGCCGCCGGCGCGGGGGCCGCCTTGCGACCAGGCGATCAGGTTGATCTTGTCCACATGGCGCAGCTTCTTGATGTAATTCACCGCCGCGGAAATGTCGTTCCAGTCGGACTCGATGTTGGTGAGATTGCCGGGATAGGTTTGCGGGCAGGAGACGCCGAAGTCCTTCTGCAACTCGGGCGACAGGTTGCACTTGTCGGCCATCGGCTTGGGGCGCGCCGAGCGGCCATAGCCGGTCATGTCGACGCTGAATACGTCATAGCCGGCAGCGGCGAGATACCCCATCCAGCTGTAATCCTGGTAGGGCACATCGAAGCTGACTTCGGCGGGGGTGCCCGCGCCGTGCACGAACAGCACCACCTTGTCACCGGCGCCGCTTTTCAGCACCGCGGGCAATGCGCGCTCGCGCACATAAAGGCTGGATTTCTTGCCGGCGATCACCGGGACCATCGAGGTCACCGTGACGGTGTGATCGCGGGTGCGGGTTTCTTCGGCCGGGGCGGCCGCGTTCAGCGCCAGCAGCAGCGGCAACGCCATCCACAAACGGGTCATGCTCCCCTCCCACTATTTTGCGGGAGTATGAGCCCTTAATCCGGGGCCGGGCAACAGGGCCTATTTGTGATGTTGGAGCTTGGTGTTGACCAGCTGAAAGAACACCGGGACAAAGAAAATCGCCAGAACGGTGGCCGTGATCATGCCGCCCACCACGCCGGTGCCGATGGCATTCTGCGAGCCGGCGCCCGCGCCATGCGCCAGCGCCAGCGGCATGACGCCGGCGATGAAGGCGATGGAGGTCATCAGGATGGGACGCAGGCGCAGACGTGCCGCTTCCATCGCGGCGTCGAAGGCGCGGGCGCCTTTTTTCTCCGCATCCACCGCGAACTCCACGATTAGGATGGCGTTCTTGGCGGACAGGCCGATGGTGGTCAGCAGGCCGACCTGGAAATAGATGTCGTTGAAGAGGCCGCGCAGCGAGGTCAGCGCCAGCGCGCCCACCACACCCAGCGGGATGACCAGCATCACCGACAGCGGGATCGCCCAGCTTTCATACAGTGCCGCCAGGCACAGATAGATCACCAGGATCGACAGGGCATACAGGGCAGGGGCTTGGCTGCCGCTGGCTTCTTCCTGATAGGACAGGCCGGTCGCCTCGATACCCACTTCCTTGGGCAGCTGCTGCGCCAGCTCGCGCATCCGGTTCAGCGCCGTGCCGGTCGAGATGCCGGGCGCGCCCTGGCCCTGCAGCTCGATGGCGGGCAGGCCGTTGTAGCGCGTCAGCGAAGCCGGTCCGATGGTCCAGCGCGAGGTGGCGAAGGACGAGAAGGGCGCCATGGTGCCGCCCGCGCTGCGCACATACCAGCGGTCCAGGTCCTGCGGCGTCATGCGATAGGGCGCATCGCCCTGCATATAGACGCGCTTGACGCGGCCGCGGTCGATGAAGTCGTTGATGAAGGTCGAACCCCAGGCGGCACTGAGGGTGGAATTGATGTCGGCCAGCGACACGCCAAGCGCGCTCGCCTTGGACTGGTCGATATCGACATGCAGCTGGGGCGTATCATCCAGGCTGTTGGGCCGCACCTGGGCGAGCAGCGGATCGCGCGCCGCCAGGCCCAGAAGCTGGTTGCGTGCCGCGATCAGGCCGGTATGGCCGATATTGCCCTTGTCTTCGAGCTCCAGGTCGAAGCCGGTGGCATTGCCCAGTTCCTGCACCGAAGGCGGCACGATGGGGAACACCTGCGCGTCCTTCATCGGGAAGAAGTTCATGAAGGCGCGCCGCGAGATCGAGACCGACGTGTTCTTGTCGCCCTTGCGCTCGCTCCAGTCCTTCAGATGGGTGAAGGCCATGCCGGTATTCTGGCCCGAACCGGCGAAGGAGAAGCCCGCCACGGCGAACACGAAGTCGACGTTGTTCTTTTCCTTGTCGAGATAATAGTCGGCCACGCCCTTGGCGACTTTCAGGGTGGCGGGCTGGGTGGTGCCGGCAGGCAGGGTGATCAGGTTGAAGATGAAGCCCTGGTCCTCGTCGGGCAGGAAACCAGTGGGCAGGCGGATGAACAACACCACCAGCAGCGCCACGATGCCGCCAAAGGCGATCATTGTCGTCCAGACATGGTGCAGGAACCACTGGGTGCGATGCTGGTACCACTCACGGAAGGCGTCGAAGTTGCGATTGAACCAGGTGAAGAAGCGGCCATGCTTGACATGCTCGTCTTCCACCGGCTTGAGCAGGGTGGCGCACAGCGACGGGCTCAGCACCAAGGCCACCAGAATCGACAGCGACATGGCCGAAACGATGGTGATGGAGAACTGGCGATAGATGATACCGGTGGAGCCACCGAAGAAGGCCATGGGCAGGAACACCGCCGTCAACACCAGTCCGATGCCAATCAGGGCGCCGGTGATTTCGGTCATGCTCTTGAGGGTGGCATCGCGGGGCGACAGTTTTTCCTCGTGCATGATGCGCTCGACATTTTCTACCACCACGATGGCGTCGTCGACCAACAGGCCGATCACCAGCACCAGCGCAAACAGGGTCAAGGTGTTGATCGAATAGTGGAACATGGCCAGCACCCCGAAGGTGCCCAGCAGCACCACCGGAACGGCGATGGCCGGGATCAGGGTGGCGCGCCAGTTCTGCAGGAAGATGTACATCACCAGCACCACCAGGGCGATGGCTTCGATCAATGTCACCACCACGTCATGGATGGACAGGCGAATGAAGGTGGTGTTGTCGACCGGATAGACCAGCTTCATGCCCGGCGGCAGCGAGGCTTTCAGTTCCTCGGCCTTGGCTTTGACCGCATCGACGGTCTTCAGCGCATTGGCGCCCGGCGCCAGGTTGATGGGAATACCGGCGGCGGGATAGCCGTTGAACAAGCTGGCGATGGCATAGGTTTCCGCGCCCAGTTCGACGCGGGCGACATCGGCCAACCGCACCACGGCGCCCGACGGCGACGTCTTCAGGATGATGTTGCGGAATTGCTCGGGGGTTTGCAGCCGTGACTGCGCGGTGACGGTGGCGTTGATCGCCGCGCCCTGGACGGCCGGCTGCGCGCCGATCTGGCCGGCCGAGACCTGGACGTTCTGGGTCTGGATGGCGGCATAGACATCCGACGGCTGCAGGTTGAAATTGTGCAGCCTGAACGGGTCCAGCCAGATGCGCATGGCATATTGGGCGCCGAACACGCGGGTGGAGCCGACACCGGGCACGCGGCTCAGCGGGTCCTGCATCTTGGACGTGATAAAGTCCGAGATGTCGACATTGGTGTAACGGCCGGTATCGTCATAGACGCCGACCACCACGATGAAGTTGGGCGTGTTCTTGGCGACCACCACGCCCAGCTGCTGCACAGCGGTGGGCAGCAGCGGCACGGCGGCCTGCACCTTGTTCTGCACCTGCACCTGGGCGATGTCGGGATTGGTGCCGGCCGCGAAGGTGGCGGTGATCAGTACGGTGCCGTCGGCGTTCGACTGGGACGAGAAGTAAAGAAGATTGTCCAGGCCTGTCAGCTGTTGCTCGATCACCTGGGTGACGGAGTTCTGCAAGGATTCGGAGTCGGCGCCGGGATAGGTGGCGTTGATCACCACCGATGGCGGGGCGATGGCGGGATATTGCTCGATCGGCAGGCTGAAAGCGGCGATGCCGCCGGCCAGCATGATGACTACGGCAAGCACCCAGGCGAAAACCGGGCGATCAACGAAAAAGCGCGAGAGATTCATTTAGTGGGTCGCCCTGGGCTGCGGTGCTGCGTCGGCCGGCTGGGGATTGACCGGCATGTCGGGCATCGCCTTGGCCAGGCCTTCGGTGATCAGCCGGTCGCCGGCCTTGAGGCCTTCCACGATCTGCCACTGGTTGCCGACGGCGCGCCCGGTCTTGAGGGTGCGCAGACGCGCGATGTTCTTGTTGTCGATGATCAGCGCGGTGGGCTCGCCCTTCTGGTTGTGGCCCACGGCGTTCTGCGGCACCAGGATGCCGTGCGGGTCCGCGCCCTGGTTGATGGTGGCGCGGACATACAGGCCCGGCAGCAACAGATTTTCCGGATTGGGGAAAATGGCGCGCAGCTGCACCGCGCCGGTGGCGGGGTCCACTGTCACGTCGGTGAATTGCAGCCGGCCTTTCAGGGGATAGGCGCTGCCGTCGTCCAGCTTGAGCGAGACTTCGGCGGTCAGGGCGTCGCCCGCATTGGCATTGCCGGCCTGGATGGCGCGCTTCAGCGCCACCAGCTCGGCGCTGGACTGGTTCACATCGACATAGATGGGATCGAGCGTCGATACCGTGGTCAATGCCGTCGCCTGCTGCGCCGTCACCAGCGCGCCTTCGGTCACGGTGGAGGCGCCGATGCGCCCGTTGATGGGCGAAACGATGCGGGTGTAATTCAGGTTGATGCGGGCGCTGTCGGCATTGGCCTTGGCCTGGAGCCAGGCGGCGCGGGCATCATCGGCATCCTGCGGCGCGATGGCGTTTTCCGCCATCAGGCGCTGATAGCGTTCGGCCTTGGCCTTGGTGGAAGCCAGGGTCGCCAGCGTGTTGTCATACGCGGCCCTATAGGGCGCCGGATCGATCTGGTAGAGCGGCTGGCCCGCCCTGACGGTGGAGCCTTCCACGAACAGGCGCTTCAGCACGATGCCGTTGATCTGGGGGCGAATCTCGGACACGGCGAAGGGATGGGTGCGGCCCGGCAGCAACAGGTTTTCCGGGTTGGGGAAGATCGCGCGCAGCTGCACCGCGCCGGTGGCGGGGTCCACCGTCACGTCGGTCATCTGCAGCCGGCCCTTCAGGGGATAGGGGCTGCCGTCATCCAGCTTGAGCGACACTTC